>NZ_JBGMEF010000029.1:0-92492 GCF_046365475.1 Anaerococcus kampingae | reverse complement strand
CGGGGTCGCTATTAGATTCGTTGGTAACTACGCTCTGTAGGGAATTTCGCCCCAGCCTTAGGACATGCCCGTCATGCAAGAAAAAACGGCCTTCATTTTTGAAAACCGTTTTTAAATCCTATTTATCTTTTAGGGAGTCTATGCAGTCGACAAATTTTTTGGCTATATTTTGTGGTCTGGTTATGGCTCCACCTACCACTACTGTGAGGGCTCCTAATTCTAGAACTCTCTTGGCCTTTTCCGGTGTGTCGATGTTACCTTCTGCTATTACCGGATGGTCGCAAGCCTTAATGATTTCCCTTAGGATCTTAAAATCATCTACTTCTATCTTGTGGCCCTTTGATTGTGGGGTGTAGCCTACCATGGTGGTGCCTATATAGTCAAAACCAAGTGAATCTGCGTGGATTGCTTCTTCGATGGTTGAGCAGTCTGCCATTAGCCTTATGTTTGGGTATTTTGCTCTTATTTCCTTATAGAAAGCATCTAGACCATCGTGGTTTGGTCTTTTGGCATTGCTGGCATCTGTAGCTATAATTTCTACACCAGAAGCCACAAGCTTGTCTATTTCATCCATGGTTGGTGTTATATAAATCTCGCTGTTGTCATAATCTTTTTTGATTATACCAATTATTGGTAGGTCGACATTTTTCCTGATTTCTGCTATGTCTTCTACAGTATTGGCCCTTATACCACAGGCTCCTGCCATTTTTGCTGCTAGGGCCATCCTGCCCATTATAAATGAAGAGTGGAGGGGTTCATCTTCTAGAGCCTGGCAGGATACTATTAGACCATTTTTTAATCTATCATTAATTTCCATCGTCCTTCTCCTTTATTAATTTTAACATTTCATTAACTGATTGCATGTAGACCTCTCCTGAGGTAAGACGTCTGTCGTAGAGTTTTTTAAAGAGTATATCTAGCATTATCATGGTAGGAAATTGGGGTGAGATGATGTTTGAATATTCTAGGTTTTGCTTGTGGGCTACTAGGATTACAAAATCAAAATACTGGTCCCATTTTTCACTATCATTTGCTACAAAAAGTACTGTTTTGCAACCCTTCTCTCCCGCCTTCTTTAGGCCATCTATTACCTCTATGGACTTGCCTGAATAGGAGATGCCCATGACTAGAGAGTCTCTTTTTAGCCTTACTGAGTTTAATAAGAGCATATGGGTATCTGTGATTGCTTCTGCATCTAGACCCAGCCTTATGAGTCTTTGGGCAAATTCTGTGGCCAAATAGCCTGATGAGCCTACACCGTAGATGTAAATTCTGTCGACATTTAGCATGGCTTCGGCTAGCTTTTCGTAGTCCTTATAATTATAGAGGTTGTAGGATTTAAGCAAGATTTCCCTGTAGGAATCAAATACAGGAAGACCTATGTCCTTTTTCCTCTTAAAATTGCTCTGTCTAGATGACTGGTACTTATAGACAAACTCCCTATAGCCAGAAAGGTTGAGCTTTTTGGCAAAACGGGTGAGGGCTGCCTCAGAGATAAAAAGCTTGTTTGAGACTGTCTTGCTTGTTAGGTCTGTGTCTTCTGTTTCTAGGAAATATTCTGCTATTATCTTTTCTACTTCAGTTAATTCTTCATACTTTGATTCAATTAGAGGGAGTATTGATTCATAATTTTCATTCATTTGATTTTTCAAATAGGCTGTAGGCCCCGTAAAGTCCTGACTTATTGCCTAGGGCTGTGGCCTTTATTTCTGTGGAAGCGAAGATATTTTCTGGCACAAGGGCCCTTATCTTTTCAATAATTGGGTCGAGGAATTTCTCTTTTTGCTCGCTTATTCCTCCTCCAATTATAATCACTTCTGGGTTTACTATGAGCATGATATTTGCAATACCCCTTGCGAGTATTTTTGTCATGTCATCGACTAATTTTATTGCATCAGGGTCAGACTTATCTAAGGCATGAAATATTTCCTTGCCATTGTTTAGGTTTTTGTCTGGGTAGAGGGTCTGGGCCTTTTTAACTAGGACGCTGGTTGAAGCTAGGGCTTCAAACTTATCAGTTTCAAATGGCATGTAGCCAATTTCTCCTGCATGACCACTTGCACCCCTGTGGATTTTTCCATCTAGGATCAGGGCACCTCCTATGCCTGTTCCTACTGTAAGGACGAAAGCTGAATTATAGCCCTTGCCAGCTCCATAGGATAGCTCGCCCATAGCTGCAGCCTTTACATCATTTTCTACTACAGCTGGGATGTTTAGGGCATCTCTTAGCTCCTTTTTCCAATCAAAACCTTTGTAGTTTTTGAAGGTTGGGCCGTGGCCTGCTATGATTCCTGTCTTGTAGTCAACCATGCCTGCTGTAGAAATGGCCACCCCTTCTACCTTATATTCTGGATTTAGGTCTTTAATGAGTTTTAGGACATCTTCTTTGATATCAGGGGCATTTGTGCCTGCTTTTGATGGGAAATTTGGAAGGTCTTTTTCAAAACCTTCCCCCTTAAGCATGGCCTTGATCTCTGTGCCCCCTATGTCTAGGCAAAGTACTGGCATCTTAATATTTCTCTCTTAGCTTATCTATTACATAGATATCTTTCATCTCGTATTTGTTAGCCAATTCTACTAGACCCTTGGCAAGTTTTACCTGGTCATCCCCGTAGAAGTTAATGAATGGTCTTCTAGCATATCCTGCATTTATACCTGCTTCTCTTAGGACAGCCTTGATACCTGCTACCATGTTACCACCTGCTACTAGGTAGTTTATTATCCTTACGGCATTTTTCTGAAGGTCGTAGGCTTTTTTGACTTCGTTATTAGCTATAGCCTCATTTATTTGGATGAATAAATCTGGGATTAGGTTATAAAATGATCCTACTATACCATCTACACCTATTAGTAGGTTTGAGCTTGCTAGCTCATCTGCTCCACCATAAACCATGAAGTCTTCTCCACAAGCTTCCTTGATAGCTGGGATTTGGTAAATGTCTGAATTTGTGTATTTTACGCCCTTGATATTTTCTATTTGGGATAGGTCTTTGATCATGTCTGCACTCATCATGCCTGCTAGTGGGACATTGTAGATTACCATTGGAATATCAACAGCTTCTGCTATATCCTTGTAGTAGTCATAGATTTGCTCGCTATTAAATCTCCAATAAAAAGGTGGGACTGATGAAATAGCTGTAGCTCCAGCTTCTTCGGCTGCTTTTGCTAGGTCGATTGATTTTTTAGTACCTATATCGCCTATGTGAACTACAACTGGCACCTTTCCCTTTGCTGCTTCTATTACAGCTTGTGATGATTTTTCCCTTTCTTCAGCACTCATCAAGAAGCCTTCACCGGTTGATCCTGTTAAGTATAGGCCACCGATGTCAAATTTTAAAAGAAATTCTGTAAATTCTTTTGTAGCTTCTAGGTCTAGGTTTTCATTTTCATCAAATATTGATAGGGCAGCTGGTATTACTCCCCTAAAGTCTTTTAGTGTAAATTCGGTCATAATTTTCTCCTCTAATTTTTCTTGCTATATAGGTGGCAAGCTACCTCGTGGTCTTCATCTATTAGGACTCTTTCTGGGATTTCACTCTTACAAATATCCATGCACTTGCTGCACCTGTTGTGGAATGGGCAGCCAGCTGGCTTATGGATTGGACTTGGCACATCCCCTTCTAGGACAATCCTCTTTGAGTCAGCTCCCACTACTGGTATTGGGACAGCTGATAGGAGGGCCTGGGTATAAGGATGGGCTGGGTTTTTGTTAATCTTCTCGCTGGTAGATATTTCCATGATATTTCCAAGATACATTACTATTATCCTATCAGAAATATATTCTACTACCGAAAGGTCGTGGGCTATGAAAATATAGGTTAGGTCAAGCTCTTTTTGGATGCCCTGGAGTAGGTTTATTACCTGGGCCTGGATTGATACGTCTAGGGCTGATACCGGCTCATCCAGTATTACTACTTCTGGAGAGACGCAGAGGGCTCTGGCTATACATAGCCTTTGCCTTTGACCACCTGAAAACTCATGTGGGTAGCGGTACATATAATCAGGTCTTAAGTTTACTCTCTTTAGCCTATCTTCTATGACCATGTCTATATCCTTTTTCTGGTTGACCCCGTGGGCAACTAGGGGCGCCTTGAAGGAATCATAGATTTTTTTCATTGGGTTGAGGGCTGAATATGGGTCTTGGAAGACCATTTGTACTTCTTTTCTAAAATCAAAGAGCTCTTCTTTATTAAATTTGGTTACATCTGTCATCTTGCCGTGAAGATTGTATAAAACTTCGCCACCGGTTGGGTTTTCTAGTCTCATTATAGACTTGCCTAGGGTTGTCTTTCCACAACCAGACTCACCTACAACACCCACTGTCTCTCCACGTCTGACTTTAAATGATACCCCATCAACAGCCTTGACAGCTCCTGTTTGCTTTTTAAAAAAGGTGCCTTCATAGATTGGAAAATGGGTCTGTAGGTTTTTGACATCAAAGACAATTTGATCTTTTATTTCATTTCTTACTAATAGGTCGTCATTTTGTTCTATTATTTTCTCATCTACTTTCATCTACGACCTCCTTTTCTCCTTCTAAGAGGAGACATCTAGCGGTGTGGTTACCTTCTACTCTAAAAAGTGGAATGTCTCTTTTTAGGCATTCTTCTGTAGCATAGGCACACCTATTTGCAAACTCGCAGCCCTTTACATAATTGGCTGGGTCTGGGGTTTCGCCTGGAATGGTTGATAGCTTCTTATTCCTATCCATGCCTGGTACTGGGACAGATTTTAATAAAAGCTTGGTATAAGGATGGGTAGGGCTATTAAATACATCTGCCACTTCCCCATATTCTATAACTCTTCCCATATACATGACTGCAACCTGATTGGCAACTTCTGCTACAAGGCCCATGTTGTGGGTTATAAGGATTACTGACTTGCCTTCCTTATCTCTTAAGTCCTTCATAAGATCCATAATTTGGGCTTGGATTGTAACATCAAGGGCTGTGGTTGGCTCATCGGCTATTAAAAGATTAGGGTTATTTACCATTGCTATGGCAATCATTACCCTTTGTTTCATACCACCAGAAAATTGGTGAGGGTAGTTGTCAAATCTTGATTCCGCTTCAGGTATGCCTAGCTTTTTGAGCATTTCTATGCCGATTTGTCTAGCTTCTTTTTTGGAAATCTTCCTATGCTCTAGGATATTTTCTAGGATTTGGTCGCCTACCGTGTAGACTGGGTTTAGGGATTGCATTGGGTCTTGAAAAATCATTCCGATTTCCTTACCCCTAAGCTCTCTCATCTTTTTGCCGTAGGCTTTTTCCTTAAGGATGTCGACAGTACCCCCATCTTCTTTAAAAAATTCTGAACTTCCTGAGCTTATCCTAGCTGTCTTTGGCAAGAGTTTGACCATGGAATTGACTGTGACTGATTTGCCGCAGCCAGATTCTCCTACTATTGATAAGATCTGACCCTTTTTAACATCTAGGCTTACGTTTTTTACTATTCTGTTATATCTCTTTCCTACCTTAAATTCTGTGGATAGGTTTCTTAATTTGATTATATTGTCCATATTTCACCTAATTTCTTGGGTCTAGAGCATCTCTTAGGCCATCGCCCAAAAAGTTGATACTCATTACAAATAGGGATATAAATAGGCCTGGTATTATCCATTGCCACTTATACATTTGGATGACTGTTATTGACTTGGCCGCATTTATTATTGTTCCCCAAGTTGGTACATTAGTTGGAACACCTAGTCCTAGGAAGGATAGGCCTGTTTCTTGGAGTATAAAATAGGCTATGTTTATGGTTGTTGCTACTATTATTGGGCTTAGGGTGTTTGGCAAGATATCCCTAAACATAATAGCAAAGTCTGATATACCAAAGGCCTTGTTTACATCTACATAGGTTTCTTCTCTTAATCTTAAAACTTCATTTCTTACTATCCTAAAGACTGTCATCCAGCCTATGAGGGTGAAAACTAGGATCATATTTGATACTGAAGGGCCAAGGATGGTTACAAGGACCATGACAAGGATTATCATAGGAAATGATTGTAAGACTTCTGATATTCTTATGAGGATGACATCAATTAGACCGCCAAAATATCCAGCTATTAGGCCAAAGATTGTGCCTATGATGGATGTGGTAAGGGCTGATGATATACCGATTAGGATTGAAATCCTGCCACCATAAAGGAGCCTTGAGTATAGGTCACGTCCTGTGGAATCTGTCCCAAATAGGTGGCCATTGCCTGGGGCTTGGTTAAGTTTCCCCATATCTATTTGGTTTGGGTCATGGCTTGCAAGTAGGGATGCAAAGATTGCTGATAAGATCATTAGCAAAACTATTACAAGTCCTACTATTGCCAATTTATTTGATAAGAACTTTTGCAAAGACCTCTTTGCCAAGGATGACTTTTTTTCTTTTTTCTCTACTAGATTTATTTCTGTCATAATTTCACCTACAATCTTATTCTTGGATCAAGAATCGCACTTAGGACATCTACCATGAAGGAGATTACAAGCATAACTGTGGCTATGAGTAGGGTTGTGACCATTATTATCGGATAGTCACCGCTTGTTACAGCTCCCATGAGGGTTGAGCCTATGCCTGGCCAGTTAAATACTGATTCTATTACTACAGAACCTCCTATAAGGCCTGGAATCCTGAGCATGATTGTGACTAGGATTGGTCCCATTGAGTTTCTGAAAGCGTGTTTTAGGTAAACTTTCCATTCTGGTATGCCCTTGCTCCTAGCTGTTTTGATATATTCTTGGTTCATTACTCCAAGCATGGAGTTTCTAGTATACCTTAATACTGTTGCAATCATGGCTATGGATAGGGCTAGGGCTGGTAGCACTAAGTTTTTGCTCTTATCCCAAAAGCTTGTCATGCCAAATATATTTCTTCCCCCTACCGGAAACCATCCAAGGGAAAGGGCAAAGACAGATATGAGGACTATACCAAATAAAAATTCTGGTATGGATTGGCCGATTACACCTATAACTCTTGCTATATAGTCAATTGGTCCATTTTGGTTGACTGCTGATAGGATTCCTAAAACTATACCTAGGATTGATGAAATGATTAGGGCTGCTAGGGCAAGCTCTACTGTCGCTGGTAGTTTTTGGGCCAGTATATCTTTTATTGGTTGTCCATTTATTATAGAATAGCCAAAGTCTCCCTTTATTACCTGGCCAATCCACCTGCCATATTGGATTAGGATTGGATCATCTAGGCCATATCTTGCTCTTAGTTCTGCTATCATCTGTGGGTCTCTAGCTGAGCCTGGTGGCAAGAGGTAGTTGATTGGGTCTATTGGCATAGCCTGGAGGGCAACAAATATTAGAAAAGAAATTACTACAAGCATTGGTATCATTTGTATTAATTTCTTTAGTATGTATTTAAAAATATTGCCATTTTTCATTTATTTTCTCCTTAAAGCGCAATTTTTCAAAATTTAAGGGGCAACAGTTGTCGCCCCTAATTGAATAACTATTTAAGCTCCCAATTTTCAAATCCGATGTCTGCTGCAAACCATGGATTTGTAAACTTAGCTCCGTTAGTATTTACATTGTCTGTATTTACTAATATTTCATTTTTAAGCATGAAGACTACTTCTTTTGATAGGTCTTCTGATTCGATTTTTTGAAGTTCTTTTAGGATTTCTGCTCTCTTTGTCTTGTCAGTTTCTTGAAGGAGGTCAGAATATAGACCTTCGTATTTTTTACCAACTTCTTCACCAAATACTCTTACTAGGTTGTTATTGGCTGGAACATATTCTCCGTACCATTCTTCATAGCCAAATGCTGATAGGCCTTTTAGGGCTATGTCGTAGTTTCTTAGTTCCATAAGTTCTTGGGTAGCATCGCCCGCAAATTTTTGTACGTTTACAGGGATTCCAACATCTTGTAGGTTTTGAGCTATAGAGTTATAGAGGTCTACTGATGATTGGTCAGCCATGTAGTATCTAAATTCTAGTGGTTGATCTGCTTTGTAGCCGATTTCTTTTAGAAGCTCTTTAGCTTTTTCTGGATTGTAAGCGTATTTTTCAGCTTCTTCGTTTTTGTTGTCAGCATCTTTTGCTGGTACACCGAAGGTTGATACTTCTGCAAGACCTGGGAAGAGGCTCTTGGTTAGATTTTCTCTATCTATAGCGTAATAGATTGCTTGTCTAAACTTAGGATTTTTGATCCATTCACTAGCTGGTCTTTGGTCATTGCCTGTTTGGTTAAATACTAGGTAGTAGTAGAAAAGTGTGTCTACAGTTTGGCCTTCCCAGTTTTCTTTTTCAGAAACTGCTTGAATTTCTGTAGGTACCTTAGAATTAAATACGTCTGCTTGATCACCTAATACTGCATTTAATTTAGCATCAGATGGTACTATATTTACTACTACTGATTTGATTTTTGGTGCTTGACCTTCGTAATTTTCGTTTGGCTCAAGGGCTAGGTAAGAATCTGTTGCAACTTCTTTAACCTTGTACATACCATTTGTGATTGGGTTTTTCCAGAAGTCTGCTGTGTGATATTCTGTCATATCTACGCCTTCAAAGCCTGCCTTTGGAAGGATTGCAAATTGTGATAGAATTGGAATCATGTTACCAACAGATTTGTCCATTTCCATTGTTAGCTTGTTGCCTTCTACCTTTAGACCAGCAACTTCTTCTGCCTTGCCTTCTTTGTAGTCTTCTGCTCCCTTGATTGATGAGAAGGCTGATTTGTAAATTGAGTTAACCTTAGCTGCCTTTAGGGCACCTTCGATTGAGAATTTTACATCTTCTGCTGTAAGATCAGAGCCGTCTGACCATTTTAGGCCATCTTTAATGTTGAATTCATAGCTCATGCCATCTTCTGCCATTGTGTAAGAATCTAGAAGATCTTCTTTAAATTCTGTTAGTTCTGGATTTGCCTTAAATAGAGATCTGAAGGTTATAACCTTGTAGATATCTCCACGGTTCCACCAAGGTGTATCGAAGTTTGTACCTTCACCTTGTTTGTCAAATAGCATCCTTAGAGATTTTTCGCTAGACTCGTCTGTCTTTGCTGTCTCTTCTACCTTTGTTTCTTGCTTAGCATCTCCTTCTTCCTTGTTTTCTGGTGCCTTTGCGCCACCACAAGATGTTAGTAGCATGATAGCTGATAGGGCTAGGCCTAAAACGTAATTCTTTTTCATGTTCCCTCCTTGAAATTTTATTTCGTGATAAGGTTTTTTAAGTATATATGTAAGATTGAAGTTATAAGCTTATATACCTAAAAAACATTTTCCTAACTATCTACATTATAGGACATATTAAAAATAATTTCAAATTTTTTATTAATTTTGAAAGTACTTTTAAATATACCACTATTTTTTATCTATTTTGCTAAAGATTCTTCTAATTCATCAGATATTCAAAGTCAAATTCTATATATTTTAAAAACTCTTTCTCTTCTGAACCATCCTTTTGTCTTTGCTCAAATAGTAGGGCGAAGGTGTCGGCTTTTCCTGTATATTCTAGGCAGGAATAGGTGAAGTTTGTGTCTGTGATTTGCTTTTGTCTGATGGTCCTTAGTTTATTTCCCTCGCCTACTTCCATGACCCTGATATAGCCATTGTTTCTGCCTGGGCCTTTGGGATTTGCCACTAGGATATATTCCTTGCCATCCTTGTCATATTTTAGGACTGATACCATGCAGAAGGCTTCTGAATCAAAATCTGTCTGGCAAAGGGCTTTTTCAAAAGTCTCTCCATCATCGTATGAGTATGAATAAAGAATCCTATCCGATGTTGTCCTCGAAAATAGGATTAGGGTCCCATCATTTAGGCTTACTAGCTGGCTTTCACTTGTATTTGTGAGAGTTTTTCCATCTAGGGCAGAGTAGCCCTCTCCATCATTTACAGACTTTGACCTTGACCAGTTCTTGCCAAAGTCATCTGAATAAATTAGACAAGCATGTTCCCTTAAGTCATAGATGTCATCCTTATTTTCTGTTGTGTAATAAAGAGGGATTAGGAGCCTGCCGCTTGCCAGTTGCAGGCCTCTTCCCGGACAGACTCCCATAAAGATCATCCTATCATCTGCTACAAAGTGGGATATATCAACAGGACTTGCCCATGTCTTGCCCCCATCTTCTGATTGGGTAAACCATAGGTAGGATGTTTGGTGGACTCTAAGGAAGGATGTCTCTGAATAAATATTTCCTACTAGCTTGTCACCCTCATAAATATTGCCCAGCTTATCAAAGGGATAGGAATCCTCCATACATACCCTGTATGGGCTTGGGGTATGGTCCATCCCATAGACTTTGCCATTTTTTATGTAGAACCTAGACTGGGACTTTTCAAAAAGGAGGGTATTTCCGCTGTTATAGAATAAAATCGGGTATTTTTCACCGCCAAATTCTACATAACCTGTGCCCTTTTTGGATGTAAGGTAGTTACCGCTTGACCTAAACTTATCAATTACCATGTAGACCTTATTTCCTTCTTCATAATAGGCTGGAGTTAGGTTAGTGTCAATGGTGTAGGTAGGATTGGCATCTTTAAATCTTGGCTCCATAAAGGCCTTAAAGAGTTCTGAAAAATCACCCACTCCCTTCTTTTTGATCCTTAGGGCTGGCTCTATCAGCCCTCCCCAGTCGCTTTCACTTTCTAATCTTTGGTCAGCTGCAGCCAAGAGGTCACCATTTTTAAGAAGAGCAAGGCTTGGTATCCTATAATATGGCGATCCCTCAAGGCCTGGATAAAATAAATCTATTGTCTGGCTTTTATACATAATACCTCCTTGGTAAAACATTTTCCTAATTTAATTATAGACTCTTGCAATTTATTTTCAATGACTAAAGGGTTTTTGAAAATACTTTTGCTTTCTTTAAAGACTTTGAAGAAAATCTCAAAGAAAAAAGCCCGCCTTGGGCTTTTGTTTTTAAAAATCATCTTGCATTAAATTTAAGGTCACTAGGAAGGACTTGTAGAAGCTATCAAGTGGTAAGAATTCCTTATTTGAGTGGAAGTTGTGAGCTCCTGTGAAATAGTTTGGGGTAAAGATTCCCTTTGTTGATAGGAAGGATCCGTCTGTTCCTCCTCGCATTGGGATTATTTTTTCTTCTATATCTAGGCATTTAAAGACCTCCCTAAGCTTTTCTACAGCGACCTTGTTTTCATCATTCATAGAGTCAGCTATATTGTCATAGACATCTGATATCTCTATTTCTATAAGAGCTTTCTTGTATCTTTCTTTTAGAAGGTCAGTTATTTGGTATAGGTATGCCTTGCTAGCCTCAAATTTTTCCCTGTCATGGTTTCTTATATTAAAGTCAAGCCTTAAATTAAGAACATCTGACTTTATGTCTGTCACCCAAATATAGCCCTCCCTATTTTCTGTATGTTCTGGCATCTTGGCCCTATCAAGCATAGATATGAAATCGTGGGCTATCATTATTGGGTTTACTAAATTGCCCTTGGCTGACATTGGGTGGGCAGATACTCCCTTTATTTTGAGGGTCCCGCTTGCTGCATTGAAGGTCTCATAGACAAGCTCTCCCAGCTCGCAGCAATCTATAGTGTAGGCGTAATCGACATTAAACTTATCAAAATCAATTTTTCTTGATCCCCTTAGGCCTATCTCCTCATCTGGGACAAAGGCTATGAAAATCTCACAGTGGTCAACCTCTGGGTTTTCTTTTAAGTACCATAAGGCTGTCATGATATTTGCAATAGCCGCCTTGTTATCTGCCCCTAGGACTGAAGTCCCATCTGTGAAAATTATATCATCACCTATATAAGACAAAACTTCCGGGTTATCTTTGGACGAAAAGGTGATTTCTTCGTTTAATTTTATATCCTTGCCATCATAAGCTTTGATGATTTGCGGATGAATTTGATCTGATAAGCCCACATCTACTGTATCAAGATGGGCTACCCAGCCAATAGACCTAGATCTATCTCCCCTCCTAGGAAGCCTTGCCTGGACGACTCCAAAGTTATTTATATTAATATCTACTAGGCCCAAGTCTTCTAAATCAGCCGCTAAGACCTTGGCCAAATCCCATTGACCAGGGCTTGATGGGATTATTTCATTTTTATCATCAGACTGGCTAGGGATTGCCAGGTATTTTAGGAAATTTTCTACTAATTTATCTTTTATTATCTTTTCATTCATTATCTTCTCTTTTCTTTATTAGAGAAAAAACCACAGGCTGGCTGTGATTTCCTCTAAAGCCTAAAATCTTACTTGTTAAGGTCTAGGCTCTTTATATTTTTGTCATGGTCAATATAGTAAAGCTTGCCATCATGGACCCTGTAGCCGTAGGATTCTAGGTCTTTTTCTATGGTCTCTCCTGTGAGATAATTTATTATATCCATCTTGAATAAATAAGCAGATTCATCTGAATTTACTGGATTTTGGATGATCATGTATTTGCCTATGAAATTGAGGGTTGATGAGTCTTCCAAGCTGTATTTTTCATCTTTTATGGTAAATTCATTTCCTTCTGATTTGAATATCTCATAGATAGGCATACCCTTATCAAGGTATTTAGCCCCCATTACATATTGGACCTGAGTATCTTTTTCGATTAAATCTGGTTCTTGGTCAAAAGCCTTTTCTAGGTCAATCCTATAAAGATTTACAGTCGAATCCTTTTCAAGTTTTGAAAAAACTGCTTCCTTATCAGTGACTCCTAGGCCTATTATACTCTCCCAACCTATTGATCTTGTTCCTGTGTAGAGGTTTATCTTTCCACTGGCTAGGTTTACTTGGGCAAGGCCTGACTTTTCGCTATTAAGCTTGTTATAATCATCACCGTCGTAGTAAGAATACATGCCATAGATTTTATCACCTATCATTGCCTTTGGCAAAAAGGCCTCGTTTTCCTTAAATTGATAAAGGGTGGTAAGGTCCTTGCCGGCTATCTTTCTTATGGAAAAATCATGCTTAGGATAAGATCCTAGGACAAAGAGGTCACCTGAATAAGGAATATAGCTTGCTGAGTATTCCTTTTCGTAAGAAAGATCTTTTGTATTAAAGCCTAAATCCTTGAGGACATCTATCACCTGACCATCCTTGATGCTTACTAGGTCGTAGTAGGAGAAGAAATAATCATCCTCTCCTAGGGCCTTAGCATCTTGATTTTCATTTGAATTTTCTAAAGATCCTTCTGGCTTATTTTCAACTTGGTTTTCTATTTTTTCTTCAGACTTATTAGCTTGGTTGACACTCTGGTCTTTTTGACCGCATGCTACTAGGCCTAGGGCAAGAATTGTAATAAGAATTTGCTTTTTCATCAGTTACTCCTTAAGGCTTCTATAGCTGATAATTTGGTAGCACGTCTAGCTGGAATATAGCCTGCCATGACTCCGACTAGGGCAGAAAATCCTACTCCTACTAAGGCAAGGCCTGGGCTTATGGAGATGATTTCTCCCCCGTCGCCTCCAAAAAATCCTCCCCCTTGTGTTAGGTTATTTATAAAAGCACCTGCCCCAAAGGATATCATAAGTCCTATCACTCCTCCAAAAAATCCTATAAAGCCTGATTCTATCAGAAACATGGACCTTATGTCAGCTATTGATGCTCCGATTACCTTCATGACGCCGATTTCTTTTTGTCTTTCATAGATTGACATGAGCATGGTGTTTATGATGCCTATGGCTGACACTATGAAGGCCACAGACCCAATTCCACCTAGGATTAGGGTGACTTGCATGGTTTGCTTTTTGATCTCTTCTGCAGAGCCTGCCTCTGATTGAGTCTTAAAGCCTGCCTTTTTTATGTTATTTTCAATTGTTTCTAGATTATCTACATCATCTACTATGACCCTTAGCTTTTCATAGGTTACCTTATCTGACTTATCGATTATGGTTTGGCCGGTTTTTTCATCAAATGATCCCATCTGTGGGGATTCTAGCTTGGCATCTTCTTTTTTAAGCTTTTTATAAAGGCTTTCGTTGATGTAGGATGTCCATCCCTTAAGCAGGGAGGCATTATTTAGCTTGCCAGCAATTTTTACCGGCACATCTACATAGGTTGGCTTTGAGCTTTGCTGATTTTCTTCATCATTGCCAAAGTGGACCCCATCATCTTCTTGGTCCATATAGCCAAGTCTAATGCTAAATTTGTGGTCATTGAAATTAAAATCATCTGCACTTCCGGTAGATGACCAGCCCCCACCAGGCATTACTTCTATTTTATCAACCCTGGCCTGCTGGCTAAGTATTAGCTTGTCAGAATCTGATGGACTTAGGCTCTTACCCCATTCAAACATATCAGGGCTTAGCATGGCAAAGATTTCATCAGGTATGACTTCAAAACCGCTTGATAGGGCGTAGGACTTGCCATCATCTATGACTAGGTCTGACCAAAATTCTTTGGATGGGACTACAGCCCTTACTCCCTTGATTTTTTTAAGTTTATCGATATCTGCTTCCTTGACTTCGATCCTGTCATCTTGCTGGTCATTTACTATAGATATGCTAGTTAGACCGCCAAAGGATTCTATCATCTGCTTTTGAGAATTTGAAATACCGCTGGCAAAGGCTAGCATGAGTATGATTGATGTTGCCCCTATGACTACTGAAAGGACTGTAAGGATTGTCCTTGACTTTCTCCTGGAGAGATTTCTTAGAGCCATTAGGAGCCTGTCACTAATCTTCATCGTCTATTAGAAGCTCCTCATCTTCTTTTTTGTGTTTTCTCTTCCTATAAAGAACTACTGATAATACTATTATGGCTATTAGGCCTATCCATATAAATGGGGATGTAAGTAAAGAGCCGCCTCCTTGGCCTGAATTTGGATCCATATTTGGGTCATAGGCTCCCATTTCTCCATTTTCTCCTGGCATAGCCTCTTCTCCCATGCCAGCTCCTACTTCTTTGTTGAAGTCTAGGGTTTGAGTGTGGAGCTTGCCTGTGGAGTCCTCGTAGGAGAGCATGATTTGGCCTTCTATTTCGCCCTCCCTAAGAGGGGTGGCTGTGAAAGAAAATGTCTCTTGGGTTCCTGTCTTAAAATTACCTATGAATTTCCTGTCATTGTCTATCTTTATACCCTTGCCTATGACATCGCACATGAAGGTGGATAGGTTATCCTTGCCGGTGTTATAGATATTTACAGACATTTCTGTAGGCTGGCCGACAGCTAAGTCTTCTGATTTAACATTGCCCATGGTCACCCCAGCCCTTTGGACAACTGGGATTCCTATTGCTTCAGTACTCTTGTATTGGTTGCCGTCTGCATCTTCATATTCTATGGTCATATTTATGACGTAATTTCCTGCTACAGCATTTGGAAGGACATTCATCCTTATCTGCCTGTGGGCGGTATTCCATGGATAGAGGGCTGATACGTAAAATGAATTTGATTGGTTAACTGGCGAAAATACAGACCCATCTGAGACCATGGAGGAATTCTCACCTGTGTTTTGAGGTTGAGCTCCTAGGTTTTGCTCAATGGTGGCCTTTAGGTTGTAGATGGTGTTTTTGGAATTGGTATTGTATAGGTCAAAATATAGGTCAAAGGACTTGCCAGCCTCGGCTATTTTTGGCTCTAGCCTATAGGCTGATATCATTATCTTTGGTTGGTTTTTGACATTTACGGTCATTTGTTCATTTGTATTTTCACTCATTTGTAAGTACCTCATCAATTGTTAGTTTTTCGTGAATTTTATCTAGCTTGCCATCTCTCATGAAAAGGGTCTTGTCGGCAAATTCTGTCATTTCATCATCATGGGTTACCATAATAAAGGTTTGTTTGTTTTTCCTTGTGATATCTTTTATAAGCTGCATTATCTCAAAGCTTGTCTTGGTGTCAAGGTTGCCTGTAGGCTCATCAGCAAATATTATTGGAGGTGCCCCTACAAAGGCACGAGCAATAGATACCCTCTGCTGCTGGCCACCTGAAAGCTCATTTGGCTTATTATAAATCCTGTGCTCAAGGCCTACTGCCTTTAAGATTTTAATAGCTTCTTTTTTCCTCTCCTTAGCATCTAGGCCCTTAAAGGTAAGGGGCAAGGCCACATTTTCCCAGGCTGACAAATAAGGAAGTAGGTTGTAAGATTGGAAGACAAAGCCTATGTTTAGGTTTCTAAATTTGGTTATTTGGTCTTCCGTCAGTTTTGTAAGGTCAATTTTACCATATTCAATTGAGCCCTTTGTTGGTCTTTCAAGGCCTGCCAACATATTTAAAAGAGTCGACTTACCTGATCCAGATGTTCCAAGAAGGGCAACAAATTCGCCCTTTTCTATGTCTAGGTTTATCCCGTCCAGGGCCTTTATAATAGACCCTCCGACCTTATAATATTTTTTAAGATTTCTTATCTTTATTAAGCTCATCATCTTTCCTTTGGTAGTGAGGATTTAGGTCTGTCATGTAAAGGTCGTAGGCTGGCTTATCTATTATAATATCTATCTCCCCAAAGGATTTTCTTACATTATCTTCGGTGAATTTCTTCTTAAAATCATAGAGTCCATCGGTCCCATCAGTCTCAAAAATCCCACCCATGTCGTAGTATTTTATGCCATTTTCTATGCAATATTTAATCTCTTCAAAATTTATCTGATAATTTTGGCTCATGTCCTTATGCTTATCAGAGGAGCCTCCATAAAGGGAAGTAGCCCAAGTGCCATATTTTATCAGAAGAGATGAGCAGACCGGCTCATCTTCATAAAAGCAAACAGAAAGCCTTGACTCATCCTCATAGAGGTCGTAGAGGTCTTTCATATAATCAAGTGGCCTATGACCGATGCCAGCTCTTTCTGATGTTTCTACAATTTGTTCATAGAGGATATTTATATCTTCTTTTGGTAAAATTTTCGTAACAATCCCATCCCTATATGATTTCCTTATATGCTTTCTAGTATTTTTGCTAAAGGTCGCCATGATTTCATCTTCATTTCTCCCCTTTATGTCTAGGACCATATTTAGGAGGGGTTGGCTGGATTTTTCCTTATCAAAACGAACCTTTAGGCCATTTTCCTCATAGAGCTTTACTAAATTTTCATCATAGGCATAGTAGGGGTCTAGCCTTAGCAAAAACCCGTCATTGGCCTTTGCAAAATCGCTCGCCTCTCCTATTAGGCTTTTGATAGAATCAATATCATAAGGGTCGCAAACAGGGCCTCTTGGGCCGTAGAAGAAATTCTTGCCTGTTTTCTTATCCCTTATATATATGACAGATAGGGCTGCCTTTATCTTACAGTCTTCTTCTAAATAAAAATATACACTCTCCCAAGTCTTCTTAAGCCTTGCCCAACGCATATCTTGTTGGAAATGGCCATAGGGGGATGTTTTTATAAAGTTATTGTATTTTTCAACTTTGTTTTTATCTTTTAAATCAAGTATCATTGCTTACCTCAATTCTTAATGTTTGGTCTATAGTAATACACTTATGATAATTGTATCACACTAAAGGTACATAGGCAAGAACTTAATTTAAATAATATTGATAATTATATGCAATTAGCCTTAAAATTTTTGTAAGAAAAAAGTCCTATCTCTAGGACTAAAAATAATTTATTTCTTCTTTTCCGCCTCTAAAGTCCCAAAAGACTTCCCTGCATTCTCCCTCATAGATTTTTAGGATATGGTTCATAGACATAGATTTGGGATTGGTCTTTTTGAAGTCTTCATAGTCTTGCCAAAAGAGCTTGCCTTCCCTATTATCTGTGATAAGGTCACCAGTAAAGTCGCTTGTTTCATAAAGAAGGCCCACATCCTTTCTTTCATCTGTGATCCAGGTGATGATGCCTACTAGCTTTGGATTTTTGATATCTAGATTGGTTTCTTCCTTGGCCTCCCTTATTGCGGCATCTTCAAAGGATTCCCCCTCTTCGACCTTGCCTCCAGGAAAGGTAAGGCCTTCCCAGCCATATTTTTTGACCTTGTCCAGTACTAGGACCTCGCCTGTGTCTTTATTATAAATTTTTATCATATTCATTAGTAATATTTTCATTTTTCTACCTCTATAGGGATTATACGGACATAAAAAGAGGCTAGCAAATGCCAGCCCCTCATTAGTCTATAATCTTTCTAGACTTATTTTTACTTTCTTATCGTTTAATTCTAAATCTTCAACATCAAGTTCTGCTTTTGTTAGATTTTCTGCTAGGGTTTCTTTTTTGATTACTTCCCCAAACTTTTCAAGAGAGCCTGTAAGGTCAGGATCAGCATCAAAAGCAATATTTATCCTATCTGTAACCTCAAAACCAGAGTCTTTTCTTAGGTTTTGGATTTTTGAAATAAATTCTCTAGCGTAGCCTTCATCTCTTAGGTCTTCTGTAATTTCTGTATCTAGGATTACAAAGACATTGCCGTCAATTTCCACATCAAAGCCTTCCTTGGCTGAGATTCTAATATCTAGATAATCCTTACTTACTTCAAATTCTTCACCAGCAAGTTCTACCTTTACTGGTCCCTCTTCGACCTTTTCTATAAAGTCTTTTGCATTTGTTGTTGCAAGGTATTTGGCAAAGTCGTTTACCTTGGATTGGAAAATCCTACCTACTACCCTGAAATCTGGTTTTAGGAAGTAGTTCATAAACTCTGATAGGTCATCTTCAAAGTCGACTTCCTTGATATTTAGCTCTTCTTTTATAAGTGGAAGAAGATTTTCTAATCTTTCCTTATAAGAACCATCTACTACAATCTTTGATAGAGGTTGACGTACCTTGATTGCTTCTTTTTCTCTTGAAGCACGGCCTAGGTTTACAATCTTTCTTACAAGGTCCATGTCAGCTTCGATTTTTTCATCGATTAAGCTTTCGTTTGCTTCTGGCAAGATTTGGGTGTGAACTGTTTCTTCACCTGTTAGCTTCTTAAATACTTCTTCTGCTAAGAATGGTGTGATTGGCGCTATTAGCTTGGCTAGGGTCACTAGGACATCGTAAGTTGTCTTATAAACAGCCTTTTTAGAATCAGTCATATCTTGAGACCAGAATCTCTTCCTATTACGTCTGATATACCAATTTGACAAATCTTCTACTACAAAGTCATTTATCTCGTGAACTACCTTGTTGAAATCAAAGCTATCCATATAAGAATCGTAGTCTTTGATTAAGCTGTTAAGTCTTGAATATAGCCATTTGTCTATATTATCAAGTTTTACATCAGAAAATCCTTTGATATCCTCTAGGCTTAGGCCATCTGTGCCTGCATAAAGGGCAAAGAAGTTGTAGACATTTTCAAAAGTTCTGAAGAAGTTGTTTTTAACTTCTACTAGGCCTTTTTCGTCAAATTTGGTTTGCATCCAAGCTGGTGATACGTATAAGGAGTAGAATCTTACCGCATCTGCCCCATATTTGTCGAATAATTCAAATGGGTCTAGGGTGTTGCCTAAAGATTTTGACATCTTTCTACCATTTTTATCTACTACTAGGTCATTTACTAGGACATTTTTAAATGGAGCCTTGCCAGTGGTTATTGTTGAAATAGCCATTAGTGAGTAGAACCAGCCCCTTGTTTGGTCAATTCCCTCGCAGATAAAGTCTGCTGGGTAGTAGTCATTTTCAAAGAGTTCTTTGTTTTCAAATGGGTAGTGGAGTTGGGCAAATGGCATAGATCCTGAGTCAAACCAAACATCCATTACATCTGGAACCCTAGACATGGTGCCCCCGCACTTGTCACACTTGATGTGGACATCATCTACATATGGTCTGTGTAACTCTATATCTTCTGAGATATCCTCTATTGCACGGTCTTTAAGCTCAGCACGACTGCCTACTGTATCTGTGTGGCCGCACTCACATCTCCAGATATTAAGTGGTGTACCCCAATATCTAGACCTAGATATTGCCCAGTCTTTGACATTGGCTAGCCAATTGCCAAATCTCTTCTCACCGATTGTTTGTGGGAACCAGTTTACTCCATCGTTATTTTCTACCATCTTATCTGAGAACTTGCTCATTTCGATATACCAAGATGGTCTTGCGTAATAAATTAGTGGTGTGTGGCATCTCCAGCAGTGTGGATAGTTATGCTCCATTGTTTCCTTGGCAAATACTTTGCCTTCTTCTTGTAAATGTCTCCAGATTTTCTCGTTGGTATCGAAAACAAATTCACCTTCCCAAGGGGTTGTGGTAAATTTACCTTCTAAGTCAACTGGTTGGACGAAGTCTAGGTCATATTTTCTACAAGCTTGGTAGTCGTCCTCACCAAAAGCTGGTGCTATGTGGACAATACCAGTACCATCTTCTGCTGATACATAGTCAGCTAGGATGACCTTAAAGGCCTTGCCTGGTTGGGTCTTAACATATGGCATCAATTGCTCATATTCTAAAAGCTCAAGGTCAGTACCCTTCATTTCCTCGACAAGTTCATAATCTCTCTTATCCATAAGTTTTCCCATCAAAGATTTGGCCATGTAATAATAGCAATCATCTTCTTTATCAAAAACTTTTACATAAGTTAATTCAGGATTCACAGCAAGGGCAAGGTTTGATGGCAAGGTCCATGGAGTTGTGGTCCATGCTAAGAAATATTCATTGTCAGCATCTTTCTTTTTGAACCTAACTGTAAGGGTGATGGTCTTTTCAAATTCATAGCCTTGGGCCACCTCGTGGCTGGCAAGACCTGTACCACATCTTGGACAATAAGGCATAACCTTGGCTCCTTCATAGATTAAACCTTCCTTGAAGGCCTTATCTAAAAGCCACCACTCACTTTCTATGTAGTCATTGTTCATGGTTACATATGGGTGGTCCATATCGTAAAGATATCCCATCCTATCTGACATGTCTCTCCACATATCAGAATATTTCCAAACAGATTCCTTACATAATTTGTTAAATTTCTCTATGCCATATTCTTCTATGTCGTTTTTGTCATGAAAGCCAAGTTGCTTTTCTACTTCGATTTCAACTGGCAGACCATGTGTATCCCAGCCGGCCTTTTTAAGGACCCTGTAGCCTCTCATGTTCTTATAGCGGCTTGTCATATCCTTTAGGGTTCTAGCTATAACGTGGTGGATACCTGGCTTGCCGTTGGCTGTTGGAGGTCCGTCATAGATTACATAATCTTTCCCGTCTTTTCTTGTTTCAAATGTCTTATCAAGAAGATCAATATCATCCCAAAACTTTTGGATATGGGCTTCTCTTTCTCTGACATTTTTGCTGTTAATTTCTTCAAAATGATGATGATGATTGCACATATGATTTCCTTTCTAATAAAAAAGAACCGTCCATACAGACGGTCCACTTATTTCCTGATTTGCTCTTAAGGATTGGCATTCCTACTAGGCTACTTATTTCACCTAATAAACAATAAAGATGATCTTCACTCATATCTCCCCTAGCATTCTCACCAACCATGCCTCTCTGAAGCTTTGATATAAGTTACTCTTCTTCATATAGTCTAATCTATATACTTTCTCAAATAATGTACTATTTTACTTGCTTTTGTCAAATTTTAAAGCTACCTAGATATGTCTTTTTATTTTAAATTTCTCCATACTAAAGATATCGTAGGCATCGACATTGGCCCTTTCCTTGGCATCTTCAAACATCTGAAAGTCTGTCTCATAATCTTCCCTAAAAACTAGGGCTGGGTTATTTGAGTAATTTAAAAGTAGGCCTGAGTAAACGCCAAAGTCTTCGAGCTTTTCCATTGCTTTTACCTTTGTTACTTCTAAAACTTGGATATAGATATCGTCTAATTCATCAAGTCTTAGGGCAAAGGCATTGTCAAAGACTCCCAGGTTTACTGCTTCATAGATTACATCTAAGGCTATATTTGCCCTGGTTGGGTAGATTGAGCCAGATCTTTCTGTCCTATCCCCCTTGGTAATTTGGATTAGGACACCGTTGTGGTTGTTTCTTAATTCCTCGTCATATTTTTCTAAATACTTGCCATTTTCAAGATAATATCTTATAGATTCGAAAGCAAGTTCTACTAGTTTATCCTTATGCATTTAATTCTTCCTCTATGTCCTTTGCTATATTTTTTGGCTTTTTGGCTGAGCCGTATCTTTTAACTACATTTCCATTTTTATCTATCAAAAACTTGGTGAAATTCCACTTTATGGCAGGGCCTGCTAGGCCGCTCTTTTGGCTTTTTAGGAAGGTGTAGAGTGGGTCTTCATTGTCTCCATTTACATCTATCTTATCAAACCTATCAAAGCTTGTTCCAAAATTAAGCTCGCAAAAACCATTAATTTCTTCTATATCTCCAGGTGCCTGAGCTCCAAATTGGTTTGATGGGAAGTCTAGAATTTCAAAGCCCCTATCCTTGTATTTTTCATAAAGTTCTTCTAAGCCTTCATATTGTGGGGTAAAACCACATTTTGTAGCAGTATTTACTATAAGTAGGACCTTGCCCTTATATTTTTCAAGAGAAACCATTTCTCCTTGATCATTTTTTACCTTAAAATCATAAACTGTAGTCATCTTAATCTCCTTATCACGATTAACTTATCTCCTATATTATACGACTTTTCCAGATAAATTCAGTTGACAAAAGATTTAAGTAGCATATATTATAAGCATATCATAAACTTTATATGAGAAAGAGTAGTGCAGATAATCAAGCAAAGAGAGCTTCGTTGTGGTGAAAGAAGTGGAGAGAGTTTGTATGAAGATGGTTCTCATTTAGGATTTCCCGATATTAGGGATTTACGTCAGCTTACGTTACAGAGCGAGAGTATGTTAGTACTCGGTGAGATTATATGAGTGATTATATAATAATTTAAGGTGGTACCGCGATTTTACGCCCTTGTTATTCCTATAGGAATAATGAGGGCTTTTTTTAAGCTTATGATAAATATTATAAAAGAGGTAAGAAAAATGACAGATAAAAGAAAAGAAAATATCGACACCCTTTGCCTAAGAGCAGGCTATGAAATTGAAAATGGTGGGGCGAACATCCCACCAATCTCCCAATCTACAACTTTTAAATACAATTCTACCAAGGAAGTTGCAGACCTATTTGACCTAAAGGAAGCAGGATTTTTCTATACAAGGCTGGGCAATCCTACAGTAGATGCCCTAGAAAAAAGACTAGCCGCCCTTGATGGAGGCGTGGCAGCAGTAGCCACAGGCAGCGGCCAGGCTGCAAATCTTCTTGCAATAACAAATATAGCAGGAGCAGGAGACCATGTCATAGCCCTAAATAACATCTATGGAGGAACCTACAACCTCATAGGCACCACCCTTAAAAATTTTGGCATAGAAGCTACTTTTGTTCCTTGTAATGACATAGATGCCCTAAAGGCAGCCATCAAGGATAATACCAAGCTAATCTTTGGGGAATCCCTCACAAATCCAAAGGCAGATGTCCTAGACATTGAAAAATACGCCCAAGTAGCCCACGAAAATAATATCCCACTAATACTTGACAATACCCTAGCTACCCCAGCCCTCCTCCGTCCAATAGAGCATGGTTGTGATATAGTAACCTACTCATCAAGCAAATACCTAGATGGTCATGCAGCAGCCATGGGTGGAATCATAGTAGATAGCGGAAACTTTGACTGGAAAAAGGGAGATTTTAAGGTCCTAACAGAAAAGGATGAATCCTATCACGGCCTAGTCTTCACAGACCATTTCGGAAAGGCAGCCTACGCCGCAAGGCTCCGTACAGTAGGCCTACGTGACCTAGGCACAATCCAATCCCCATTTAACGCCTACCTCACCCTCCTAGGCTTAGACACCCTAGCCCTAAGAATGGAAAGACACAGCCAAAACGCCCTAGCCGTAGCAGAATTCTTAGAAGATAGCCCATATGTAGATAGGGTATCCTACCCATTTTTAAAATCATCTGCCTCTTACGACCTAGCCCAAAAATACCTAAGCGGAGGAGCAGGAGTCCTATCCTTTGAAATAAAAGGCGGAAAAGATGCAGCAGTCAAATTCATAGACTCCCTAAAATTAGTAAGACTAGCAGTCCACGTAGCAGATGTCAGAAGCCTAGCCCTCCACCCAGCAAGCTCCACCCACAGACAATTATCAGATGAAGACCTAGAAAGTGTAGGAATCAGCCCAAGCCTCATTAGATTATCAATCGGAATAGAACATATCGACGATATAATCGCAGACTTAGGCCAAGCTCTTGAGAAAGCTTGCTCAAAAGAAGATTAACATTTAATTTTAGGGGGCTTGGCTCCCTAATTTTTTAAGTCCTATTTATTTTTATCGAGCTTTCCCAAATATTTCATAACTGTAAGGCTATCTTTGTATAGGTCGTTTAAATCTCTTTTTTCTACGTTAAAGGCTAGAGTAGTGTTGAAGTTCTCATTTTTAAAGTTACTTATATTATTTAAGGCTTCGCAGACTGTGAAGAAATCTATTCCTTCATTGTATAAGCCTAAGCTTTTTGATATAAGTATCCTATTTTTCTTTGATTTGATAGTATCATCGTCAAAACAGGAATATATCATATTAAATACTCTTTCAGCATCACTTATATTAATTTCCCTCAAATTAACTAGTCTATTTGCTTCCTTTACAGCATTGCCTGCACCGACTAAGTTTGCAAATATCTGTGTCCCTATAACTTTCATATAAGCATCATTTATCTTCATTGTATCAGAATCAACTTTGCTAGTAGCCTTTAAAAGATCGAGTCCTTTTATAAGGTTGCCATCTTCATCAGATATATATCCATCGAAATTTACTGCCATTCCCACCGATATCATATCATAATGAAATATATACTTTTTATCAGCAAACTTTATAGTTTTATCAACTGATTCATCTTTGATAGAAGATAAGATTTCTTTGGCTAGAGAAATATCTCTTAAATGCGAAGATAGACGGCTTAGGCTCTTAAAATCGCTTTTTGAATACTTGCTAGATTCTGCAACCTTTATATTTTCTAGAAATTTTAAATAGGTCATTGTCTCAGCGTAGTCAAACCACTTATCTCTTAATTCTATAGTAGCTTTATCGTATTTACCTGGCTTATATATATCTTGTATAAAGGCATATTTATCTCTTGATTTTGTATTTATATCTTTGATCTGGCCCATATATGATCTAAACTTTGTCTCTCTTAAATAATCTCCAGAGGAAATTTTCTTCATATTATTATTAAAGACCGGGTTTAAACAATATGTGTATTTTTCAGATTTATTTTCTTCATCTACAATTTGAATAGAAAGAGAAATGGTCCTATCCTTGCCCCAATCAAAAAGCAACCACTGCTTAACTTCTATATCAATCGGTTTTTCACTAATCAAGTATCCATCCTTATCTTCTTTAATAAATTCCATTGCCTTTACTATTATTCTAGCTGTTGGAGGATAGTCCTTATAATTTAGGACTCTTAATGATATATTTCCTACATAATCTAGGCCATCCTCTGCCCCTTCTATGGAGATGATGGGTTTTACATCTTTAACATTTGCCCTTAATTTAGTATTAATTTTATCATTCGCTTCAATCTCAACCTGTTTTTCTTCATCAATTTTCTTCTTATCTGCTTTTTCTTCTATTTTTTCTTCAGCTATTTTTTGTTCAGAATTTTCCTCTTCATTTTCTAGATTAATAGCTTCTTCAATAGTTGAATTTTCATCACTTTTCTCATTTAGGTCAATTTCTTCTTCTGAAGCATTGGCAGAATTTTTTTCAAATTGCCTATCGACTTGATAATATTTATAATATTCTATACCTTCTTGCAATGATCCGCCCATTTCTGTGTATTCATGGTAATAATATTTGTTAGCGTAGGTATCCCCATCCTTGTAGAAGGTCGCCACCTTGGTGGAAACATCTGGTTCATAGACATTGTTATTAGCAACAGAATATATATAGCAATCTGAATTGCTTGATCCGTAATTTTCTTCTATGGCGAGGTATTGATCATTACCTGCATCAAAGACCCCTCCATTTAAGATTTTATAATAACCACCGCTTTCAGCATAAGGCTTCATATCTATCAAGTCTTTGACCTTTTTAATATTTAAATCTTCATCTACAAAGACCAACTCTGGCTTATAATCTTTGTTCATGGCTACTACAAAGGCTGCAAGCTTGCCATTATTATCGTAATCCGCTATATAGACTTCTTCTTCCTTGCCTTCTTGCTGAGATATATTAAGATTTTCCCTTATAAAATTAAGCATTTTAGCATAGGCATCCTTATCTTCGATGCTAGAGTCCCTTGTTTTAGAGCCTACTGCTATGTTTTTCTTATTGGCGAAGTTTTCCTTGGCAACTTCGTTGTATTTTTCTATGCTAAGGTCAAAAAGTTCTACAGGTATTAATTTTTCCCTGAAGGCGTTTAATTCCTCCAGGCTGAAATCTTCTTTTGTGTCATCAAAAATCATTAGCCTATCAAAGTTATCAACCCCGTTTGGATAATTTTCGTCAATTTTTTCTATTGGTGGTTCTGAATAATAGTCTGCGTAAAGCTTGGTGGCTTTTCCCTTGCTATCAGGTGTGTATAGAAAATTTGCCATAAGCCTATCATCTACCTTGTTTATACCGTAAATTTCATCTTCATAATATGAAGAATCCGCATAAAGATTACCTTCTTCATCAAAGTATAAGTTTTCTGGCTGAAAGCTTATCTCTGATCCACCTAGATAGCCCATGGTGTTGTATTTTCCATCTCCTAGATATTGGACAATCACTATTGATGAAAACATCTTGGATTTTTCTTTTAAGACTAAGAGAGGGTATTTAAAATCCTTATGGTCTATGAGGTTAAAATAATAGGACCCGTGTTGGTATGAAGTTTTAAAATACTTTCCATCAACATAGGTATCATCATTTAGATAAGTAATTATGTGAGAATTATCCTCTGTCGAAATATAATCCCTAAGGGGTAGGTCAGAATTTAATATGTCCCTATAGCAATCTATAAAAGATAGGTCATCATAGGTCTTCTCCTCATTTTCCACAATATTTTCATTTTGTACCTTGCTTTCTACATTTTCTTCTATTGGATAATCTTCCTCAATATTAGGATTTTCATTACTTGATTGATAATTTTGATTCTCCTGGTCATTTCCCTTATCTTGATCAACAACCTCATCCACCTTATCCTTCACAACTTGGCCTAATTGCGACAAATCATCAGTAACTTCATCAACTTTTGTTTGATAATCACAAGATGTAAAAACAAAAACCATACAAGCAATTAAGAGTATTTTTTTCATAGACAACCTTCCTTATTTATTCATCTCTTTAGCTAATTATATCACATAATTTAGGTTAGATGAATAAAATCTCATGCAAACATTGTGTAAGTGGCCTTAATGAAATGAAATAATACTTTTACCTTGGATAAAAAAAAGGTCTTAGGGAAGGTACCCTAAAACCTTATTTTTACCAAGCTGGTATCCAAGATCCTTTTGTTATTCTCTCGTAGTCAGCTTTTGTTTCGTCTGTTTGGTAGTATTTTACGAATTCTTTGTATCTTTCGTTGTTTTCATCTTCTTTTCTTGCTGCGATTATGTTGATATATTGTTTTACTGAATCGCTTTTTGGATTTTCTTCATAGATTATTGTCTTTCTATCTAGGCCTGCATCTAGGGCGAAGGTGTCGTTTACTGCTGCTGCGTCTACATCATCTAAGCTTCTTGATGTTTGAGATGCGTCCATTTCGATTATTTCTAGGTTCTTTGGATTTTCTTTTATCTTATCTAGGCCTACAATCTCGCCTGGTTCACCTTCTACTTTGATAAGTCCTGCATCTTGAAGGAGGAATAGGGCTCTTGAGCCATTTGATGGGTCATTTGGTATTGCTATTCTTGCTCCTTCTTCTAAGTCATCTAGGCTTTTTACCTTATTTGAGAATAGGGCAATTGGTGCTAGCATTGTATCGCCGATTGATACTAAATCACTTCCCCTGTCTGCGTTAAATTCGTCTAAGAATTTGTAGTGTTGGTAGGCGTTTAGGTCTATATCTCCTGCTAGAAGGGCTTCGTTTGGTTGATTGTAGTCTGCAAATTTGACTAGTTCTACCTTATCACCTGTTCCTTCTTCATATCTTTTTATTACTTCTTCTAGGACTTCGTTGTATTCTCCTACTACACCGATTTTGATTGGGCCTTTGTCATCTTTTGTTTCTGCTTTTTCCGCTGTTTCTGTCTTTGTTGCCTCTGCTGGCTTTTCTTCTGTCTTGCTGTTAGATCCGCAAGCTGTTAGTGTTGCCACTAGTCCTAGGGCTAGGGCGATTTTTGCTGTTAATTTCATTTCTTTCTCCTTTATATTTTTATGAATTTGAGTAACATTCCAACAATATATATTAAAATCTTTTAGATTAGTGACTTGTTTTTCTTATTAGGTAGTTTGCTATAGCCTGGATGATATAGACTATTACAAGTATTAGTACTACTGCTACCACTACCACATCATCTTTGTATCTTTGATAACCTAGGGCTATGGCCAAATCTCCTATACCGCCTGCACCGACTATGCCTGCCATTGCTGTAAGGCCTAATAGGGAGATTAGGGTTATGGATGATGCCCTGATTAGGCTTGGTAGGCCTTCTCTTAGGTATACTCTTATTATTATCTCAAAGGGGCTTAGCCCCATGGCATCTGCCGCCTCTATCTTGCCCGGTTCTACTTCTGCTAGGGCTTGTTCTACTTGCCTTGCAAAAAATGGCGCTGTTGAAAATACTAGGGGTACTATGGCTGCTGTTGGCCCTATCCTGGTATTTACAATTGCCTTGGTTATTGGGACTACTAGGGCTATCATGATTACAAAGGGTATAGCCCTAAAGAGGTTGGTTAACTTATCTAAGATGCTATAGATTGTTTTATTTTCTAAGATCCTTCCCTTATCTGTTACTACCATTATTACTCCAAGTATTAGTCCAAGGATGCCTGCAAATATAGCAGATACGATTAGCATGTAGAGGGTTATCCCAAAGTCACTTATTATCCTATCTTTAATCGATAGAGAATAATCAAAGAATCCCATCCTTACCTCCTAAAATTTCTATGTTTGTCTTCTTATCCTTGAGGTAGGCCCTTACCTGGCTTAGGTTTTTGTCATCGCCCTTTATGGTTACGATGAGGTTGCCTACTGGTGTTCCATTTATAAATTCGATGTTGCCTGCAAGGATATTGGTTTTTATACCAAACCTCTCATTTAGCTCATTTATGATTGGCTCTGTTGTGGCATCTCCCAAGTAGTCTAGCTTGGCTAGTTGCTCATCTGCCTTTAAAATTCCAAGGTTAGCCTTTACTTCCTCTATTGTCTCCCTGGTGTTGGTACTGGTTTCAACAAATTCTTTGGTTAGGTCATTTTGAAGATTGGCGAATATTTCTAGGGTTGTGCCCATTTCAATGATTTCTCCACCCTGCATGACTGCACATTTGTTGCAAAGGTCCTTTACCACTTCCATCTGGTGGGTTATTATTACTATGGTTAGCTTAAGCTCTTGGTTGAGCTCTTTTAAAAGCTTTAGGATTTGCTTGGTTGTTTTAGGATCTAGGGCGCTTGTGGCCTCATCACAAAGGAGGATTTCAGGGTCTGATGCTAGGGCCCTTGCTATGGCACATCTTTGCTGCTGGCCTCCTGATAATTCCCTCGGATAGTTATCTGCCTTATCACCAATTCCAACCTTTTCCAAAAGCCTTTGGGCCTTAGCTCTTTTTTCTTCAGGGCTTAGGCTCTTATCTTTTTTGATTGGAAATATTACATTGTCAATTACTGTCAGGTTGTTTAGGAGATTGAAGTGTTGGAAGATCATTCCAATTTTTTTCCTCCTTGCCCTTAGGTCTTTTTGGCTTAAATCTAGGAGGTTTTCCCCATCGATTAGGACCTCTCCCTCACTTGGTCTTTGGAGGAGGTTGATTGTCCTAACTAGGGTCGACTTGCCTGCCCCAGAAAAGCCTACAATACCGAAGGCATCCTGCTCTTCTATTTTTAGACTTACATCCTTGACAGCCTTAAAACCGTCAAAGTCTACGCTTATATTTTTTAATTCTATCATCTTTCTCTCTTTTCTCTTCTTATAGATTATAAAAAAACGTCCTTACATTTCCAAAAGGAAACATAAGGACGTTTTGACGCGTTACCACCTTATTTTATACCTGGGTCACCCCAAATATACACTCATCAAGTACAAACATACTCTTCTTCTATAACGGGAATTCCCGTATGGGTCTCATATCGACTCATCCCATCCGAGGCCATCTTCATCTAAGCTTTAATTCACCCCTTTGCACCGACCGGGGCTCTCTGTAGAAAATCCACTTAAACTACTCTTCTCTTCAAATGGTTTGTAAATCTATTATCGAATTGATAGTCATATAATACCATCTTTAAATTTTTATGTCAAATTTATAAGGCATAATTTTTATTTATTCATCTGGAAGGGTGATTTTATCAAGGATACCGCTAAGTTTGGCTATAGCTATGCCATAATTTGTCATAGGAACATAGGCTTCTTTTGACTTTGCTAGCCTATTTAGGACATGGGTCCTATTAAACATACATGATCCACAAGTGATGATTAGGTCGTATTTTGCATAATCTATAGGGTCATTGCCCCTTACAAAATCTATATTTACATCAGGGTGGGTCTTTCTTATAAGCTTTGGAATCTTGACTGTACCTATGTCTTCTTCTATAGGAGGATGGGTGCAGGCTTCTGCTATTAGGATGTTTTTTATATCATCATCTAGCCTTTCTGCAGATTTTACAAAATAATTTATATCCCCCTTAAAGGCAGAAAATAGAACTGAAAAGCTTGTAAGCAAAACTCCTTCTGGCTTTTTCTGGTAGACCTCTTTAAAAACCTGGCTATCTGTGATTATCAAATCTATTTTATTAAGAGATTTAATAGTCGCCTCAAAATTTTCAAGATTTGTACAAATAGCTGTAGCATTTTTATCTATTATTTCCCTTATTGTCATAACTTGGGGCTTTATGAGCCTATCCTTAGGGCTTGCCGCATCTTGAGGCATGACAAGAACTACCGTATCGTGGGCACCTACCAGGTTTTTGGTGATAGATAGGTCTTCTTTTTTGTAGATCTTTCTAATCCTAGCAAAGATTTCATCCCTTGCCTTGGTATTTCTAATATCAACAGGTATTGGGGCCTTATCCTTAAATTCTTCAAGGATTTCCTTGCCCCTTTCCTTATCCATGTGCATGGCAAGGAAAATCACAGGTTTATTGATTTTCTCTAAGATTTTTAGGTCATCATCTTCAGATAGGCAATAGAGAAATATATCAATCTTATCTATCTCTGCTAGAGATTTTTCTATTCTTTTTTCTGATAGGTCACTCCTATCTGCAAAGCCTGCCGTATCAACAAGGACAACCGGCCCAAAGTCTGTTATCTCCATGGCCTTTTTGATAGGGTCTGTTGTAGTCCCTTCCTTTTCAGAGACTATGGCATGGTCAAGACCTGTCAGATAGTTTAGAAGGGTTGATTTACCAGCATTAGTCCTACCAAAAATCCCTATATGACATCTTTCACTAAAGCCTGTCTTAGATATAGAGGTCACGGATGCCTTCCTCAACGTTTTTGATATTTTCTCTTGTGGACTCCCTTATCCCTTCATTTTCAATGTTTGGAAGTTCTCTTTCGATTAGCTTGTCAATATCAGTCTTAGTTTGTGGGCTTGCGTAGTCTACTCCATATTCTTTTAGGGTAACTAGGGCGTTTGGATGGCAGATATTGCCTATACCGTGCTCTTTGACCATGCCCATGAAGACTTCACCAGTCCTGCCCTTTCTGTAGCAGGCTGTGCAGAAGGATGGGACGTGGTTTTTAGATATAAGCCAGTCAACAACCTCATCCAGGCTCCTATTGTCAGATAGCTCAAATTGGTCAGAGCCTACTGTTTCATCATCTGTATAGCCACCTACTGATGTCTTAGAACCACCAGAAATTTGGCTTATGCCAAGCTCAAGCAATCTATCACGCATAGCCTCAGATTCACGGGTTGATACAATCATGCCTGTGTATGGGGCTGCAATTCTTATGCAGGCTACAACTTTTGCAAACATATCATCTGATAAAGAATTGTCAAAATCATCAGGGTCTATATCATCTGCCGGTTGGATTCTTGGGACAGAAATTGTATGAGGGCCTACGTTAAATCTGGCTTCAAGGTGCTCAGCATGCATCAATTGGCCGACAAATTCATATTCGTAGGAATCAAGTCCATATAAAACTCCCATGCCCACATCATCGATTCCACCTTCCATGGCCCTATCCATGGCTTCTGTGTGGTATTCATAATTTGATTTTGGACCGAACTTGTGAAGTTCTTCGTATTGTTTTTTGTTATAAGTTTCTTGGAAGAGGATATAGGTACCAATCTCAGCTTCCTTAAGCTTCCTATAATTTTCTACAGTTGTAGCGGCAATATTTACATTTACCCTTCTTATAGCGCCATTTTTGTGCTTAATTCCATAAATTGTCTTTATAGATTCAAGGATGTATTCAATTGGGTTATTTATTGGATCTTCGCCAGCCTCTAGGGCAAGTCTCTTGTGGCCTAGGTCTTGGAGGGCAATAACCTGTTCTTTAATCTCTTCTTGGGTAAGTTTTCTTCTTGGAATAGTCCTATTTTGGCCATGGTATGGGCAATATACACAACCATTTACACAGTAATTTGATAGGTAAAGGGGTGCAAATAAGACAATCCTATTGGCATAAAACTTATGCTTAAGCTCTTTGGCAAGGTTGAAAATCTCTTCATTAAGGTCTTCTTCCTTGGATGATAAAAGCACAAAAGCCTCCCTATGGGATAGGCCCTTGGCCTTTCTAGCCTTTTCTAAGATAGATTTGATAAGGTCTCTGTTGTGAGCATTGGCCCTACCATAATCTAGGGTCTCAAGTATCTCTTCGTGATTTATAAATTCAACTGCCTTAGTAGAGGCAGGATCGTATTTAGTCATATTTCCTTCTTTCTTTTCTATGTAAATTTTACTTATATTTATTAACCTACCTATAATTATAATACTTTTGGACAAATTTTTAAAATAATTTTTTATATAACAAAATAAATTAGCCGATAAAGGAAAATCCTCACACAAAAAGAGCCAGTAACCTAGCCCTTTGCTTACTTATTTATTCTTCTATAGGCTTCTCTATAAACATCCAAATCAGACCTAGCTCCAATAATTATTACTAGCATCTGTCCGTCAACTTCAGCTAATTTATAAACAATCCTAAGACCTGAAGACCTAAGTTTGATTTTTAGAAAATCTGACAAATCAAGACCATTTTTATTCCTTAAAGGCTTTCCATAGCCTCCCTGGCTTGCAGGAAGTGGGTTTTCTAGGACTCTTTTTAAAATCTTATCCACTTGTTTTCTCATAGACCCATCAAGGCTCATGTAGTCCTTATAAGCATCCTTAGTTAAAACTAATTTGTATTTCATAGGATTTCATCTAAATCAATTGCTTGGGTATCTTCCAAACTAATACCTGCAAGTTTTTCAAATTCTTCCTGGCTGATTAAATCTTCTTCTTTTAAGGACTTCATCCTCTTTTCTGCTAAGATTAAGTCTTTTAAGTCTTCTATCTCATCTAATAACTTGCTATAGTCATCTACTGATATTAGGACACATTCTGGAGAATTATTTTTGAAAACAAGTTTAGGGCCCTTTTTATTGACCTCATCAAAAATTTTCCCAGCTTGACCCTTGTTAAAATCAGAAATAGCTACAGTTTTTTCTTTAATATTTCTTATAAAATCCATAAGGCCCTCCTATATAATAACTATATATTTATCTATAAAAATATCAATGCTTTAATCGATAAATCCCCACACAAAAAAGAGCCAGTCTCCTGGCCCTTCTTACTATTTTAATTTTTCTTCGATAACTTCCTTATCAAAGCCTACGATGTCTTCGCCATCGATGTTTATTACAGGTACTCCCCTGTAGCCTTTTTCTATAAGGTAGTTAACTGCTTCCTTGTCCTTGTCGATGTTTTTTTCTGTGTATTCAATGCCTTTTTCATTGAAATATTGTTTTGCTGCCTTGCAAAATACGCAAGTATTTGATGTGTAAATTGTAATATCGTGCATATACTCCCTCTTTCTTTTTCTCTATTTTATATATACCCAAAAAATAAAATTAGTATAAAATAAAAATAAGACCGAAGTCTCAATTAGAAATATACCCACAAATTTTTATCTTAAACAAGGAGTAGTCATGAAAAATCAAAATTTTTCTTACAAGGACCTTAAAAACCTACTAGAAATAGGCCATGAAATCGAATTTATTTTTGATAATGTCCCTTATTCGATAAATAATCTGGGCGATGAAAATCATGAACATGCCTGGGTCTTATCAAGTCCTGATGCTAATGTTTATTTGGCTGACTTTGATGACAGGGATGGGCTTTTTGCCGCCCTCGATAAAATTATTATCAAAGAAAAAAGCCTAGAAGAGATCATAGATAAAGTACTCTACGATCCCTCTAGCCTAACAATTTTCTAAGCTATTTGCTATATTTATAAAATCATCTAGGGAGAGATTTTCTGCCCTTAGATTTTCTTTTAGGCCTAAATTGGCAAAGGCCTCCTTCAAATCTTCCTTATCTGCCACTGCTGATAGGGAATTTAGGATGGTCTTGCGTCTTTTAGCAAAACCTGCCCTCACTAGGCTAAAAAGCTTATCCCTGTCCACATCCTTGTCATAGGCCCTTAAATCTAACCTTAGGACTGCCGAGTCTATTTTTGGAGCTGGCATGAAGACTGATTTTGGCACATTGGTTAGCCTTTTGGCATCTGCATAATATTTTACAAAGACTGATAGAGATGAGTAGTCCTTGCTTTTTTCATCAGCTAGCATCCTATCTGCCACTTCCTTTTGGACCATGACAGTCATAGACGTGCAATTTACATCGTCTTCAAAGATTTTTTCTATGATTGGAGTTGTTATATAATAGGGAAGATTAGATACAAAGGCAAAGGTCTCTCCTGCGAAATATTTTTCCTGGATTTCTATCAGGTCTGTCTTTAAAATATCTGCATTTATGATCTCTACATTGTCAAATTCTTCCATATTTTCTTCAAGGATTGGAATCAAGGTCGAGTCAATTTCTATTAGGACGAGTTTTTTGCAAGTCTTTGCCATCTCGTAGGAAATTGTCCCGATGCCTGGGCCTACTTCTATGACATTTTTCCCTGCTACATCTGCCCCATCTACGATTTTGTCGACGAAATTCTTGTCTATGAGGAAGTTTTGGCCAAGAGATTTTGAAAATCTAAAGCCATAAAGGTCTATTATATCTTTTACAACTTTTGGTGAATATAGTTTTTTCATAAAGCTTCAACTCCCCTTTCAAATTCTTCTCGGCTGATTCCAAAGGAATTAAGTTTTGACAAAAGGCCCTTAGCATTATAATAGCCGATGCCTAGAAAATCTCCAAGCTTAGCCCTTCTTTCTCTAGAGTTTTCTCCAATGGCAAGGCCATTATTAAATAAGTCTGCCATGGTAAATTCGCTTAGCTTGTCAATCTTTGTTGCCTTGGCCTTTTTTAGGGCCTCTAGGATTACTTCTGGCTCAGCATTTTCAACACCTAAGTCGCCCTTTTTAATGGCCTTGTTTCTGTCAATATAGGCGTGCTTGGCTGTTGGAATTTCTCTTCCAATCTTGGCCCTGATTTTCTTACCAGCATAGTCTGGGTCGGTTAAAATTATTATCCCGCACCTGTCGTTGATGGCCTTAAGCCTATCAATTAGGTCCTTATCAAAGGCTAGGCCATTTGTAGCTATCATCTCACAGTCTACCGCCCTTTTAACATTGGCTATATCATCTTTTCCTTCTACTACTAGGCATTCTTTTATCATAAATTGAAAAACTCCTTGGCATTTTTGCTGGTCCACTTGGCAATGGTTGATAGCTTTTGACCCCTAATTTCTGCAATTTTTTGGGCTACTTCTATTATCCTGCGTGGGTCATTCCTAAGGCCCCTAAAGGTCTTTGGAGTAAGGTAGGGGCTATCTGTTTCAAGCATGAGCCTATCAAGTGGGACAAGGGCTGCTGCTTGCTTTTCATTTAGGCCATCCTTGTAGGTTACAACTCCGCCAAGAGAGATATAAAAGCCCCAATCCATATAGGTTTCAAGAGTCTTTTCATCTGTCGAAAAACAGTGGATTTGGACCTTTAAGTCTGTATAGTCTTTTAAAATTTCCATTATATCTTCTGTGGCATCCCTATTGTGGATTACAACTGGCAAGTCAAGTCTTCTGGCCATTTCTAATTGCTTGATAAAAACTTCCTTTTGGAGGGCTTTGGTTTCTGTGGTCCAATAGTAATCAAGACCGATTTCCCCGATGGCTACTGCCCCCTCTTTGGCTAGTCTTTCAATTTCCTCTAGGTCATTTTCTCCCATCTGATCCACATCTGATGGGTGGATGCCTACCTGGGCATAGAAATTGTCAAAGTCCTTGGCAAGGGCAATATTTGCCCTTGAATTTGCGAGATTTGTGCCTGGATTTACCACTGCCTCTACAAAGAAATTAGACAGGTCTCTTAGGATAAAGAGCCTGTCCTGATCAAATTCTTCGCTTGTTAAGTGGGCGTGAGAATCTATTAGCTTCATTAAGATACCTTGCTTCCTGGCTTGATGTCAGCTAGGGTTGAAAGAAGGGTCAAATCATCTCCAAAGTCTGCTGCAAGGAGCATGCCTTGTGATTCAATTCCACGCATCTTTCTTGGGGCTAGGTTTTTGACAACAATTACATTTTTGCCAAGCAAATCTTCTGGCTTGTACCATTTTTTGATGCCTGATACGATTGTCCTGGTCTCTGTACCTATATCAACTTTGAAAACCAAAAGCTTGTCAGCATCTGGATGGAAGTCTGCTTCTACAATTTTTCCTACAACTAGGTCAAGCTTGGTGAAGTCTTCGTAGGCAATTTCAGCCTTTTCATCTTCCTTCTTATCATCTACCTTGCTATCAACAAGTCTTTCCTGGATAAGAGCGTTGTTTTTCTCGTGAAGTTTTGCAAGCTCTTCATCAACATCAAGTCTATCAAATAAGTTCTTGCCCTTTGATACCTTGCTTCCCTCTTCAAGAAGGCCAAAAGTCTTGGCAGATTCGATTCCCTTATTGCTTGTGCCTAATTTTTCTAGGATTATTTTTGTAGTATCCTTCATGGTTGGCTCAATTAATTGGGCAACAATTCTTAAAGTCTCAGCAAGGTTATATAAAACTCTGTTTAGTCTTGGAAGATTTGCCCCATCACGACCAAGAATCCAAGGCTCAGTCTCATCTACATATTTATTGGCACGACGGATTAGCTTCCAAACTGTTTCAAGGGCCTCGTTGAATTTAAATTCATCCATGAGTCTTACAAATTCTTCGTAGGTCTTTCCAGCTAGAGCAATTAATTCATCATCATATTTATCAGTTTCTGTACCCTTTTCGATTATGCCGCCATTGTATTTAGAAATCATTGAAGTAGTTCTAGAAACAAGGTTGCCAAGGTCATTTACAAGGTCTGAATTGTATCTTTCCATAAATTTCTTTGCAGAAAAGTCCCCATCAGATCCAAAGTTAAATTCTCTTAGCATGAAGTATTTAAGGGCATCATTGCCATAAAGGTCTACTAGTGGCTCTGGATACATGATATTGCCCTTGGACTTACTCATCTTGTCATTTTCAAATAAAATCCAACCGTGGGCAAAAACTTTTTCTGGAAGTGGAAGGTCAAGTGCCATCAAAAGTGCTGGCCAAATAATAGTATGGAATCTTACTATATCCTTACCGATTAAATGAACGCTAGCTGGCCAATATTTCTCAAATTTCTCCTTGTCAGTTCCAAATCCAATTGCTGATAGATAGCAAGATAGGGCATCAATCCACACATAAACTACGTGTTTATTATCAAATGGGACATCCACTCCCCAATCAAAGGAAGTCCTTGTCACAGATAGGTCAGAAAGGCCCTTGTCTATGAAGTTATTAAGCATTTCCTTTTGCCTAAACTTAGGCTCTAAAAATTCTGGGTGATCTTTGAATAGTTCTTTAAGTTTATCTGTATATTTTGATAGTCTAAAGAAATATGTTTCTTCTTCTTGGTACTCAACATCACGACCACAATCTGGACATTTACCATCTTCTAGCTGGCTTTCAGTCCAAAAAGTCTCACAAGGTGTACAATAATAACCCTTGTATTCACCCTTGTAGATATCTCCTTGGTTATAAAGTTTGTTAAAGATATCCACTACATCCTTCTCGTGATCCTTGCCAGTAGAACGGATAAAGGTGTCATAATTAATTTCAAGCTTTTCCCATAATTTGATGGTCTCAGCTGCAATCTTATCTACAAATTCTTGTGGCTCTTTGCCATGGGCATGAGCAGATTCCATAATCTTTTGACCATGCTCATCAGTACCTGTAACAAGATAAGCATCATAACCCATCAGATTTTTATATCTTTTTAAAACATCCGCAATTATTGATGTATAGGTGTTTCCTATATGTAAATTGGAGTTTGGATAATATATTGGTGTTGTAATATAATAAGGTTTCTTATTGGTCATCTAGTCATCTCCTATAAATAATTCTTATTTTATCATACTTCAAAAGCCCTAAAAATCGAAATTTGAGATAAAAAACAAATTTAATATTTAGTATACTCAGAATTGATATTTTCTACACTTATGATATAATTAACTTAACAGAACCTCTCCACGCTTAATGTAAACTTTACATGCGGACCACGGAGAGGGCTTTTTTTATATCAAGGAGTTCTTATATGGAATTAAAACCAGCGTTAAGCTATAAAGAACAGATTCTAAAACTAAAAAACGATCATAATTTATTGATTTCTAATTATAAATGTGCTGAAGAAATTTTAAAAAAAGTAAATTATTATAGACTCTCGGGCTATGGAATTGGACTTAAAAAGTATGACAATAAAGAACATTACAAAAATTATATCAGTATAGAAGATCTATTTAGCCTTTATTGTTTTGATAGTGAGTTTAAAAATAATCTAATAAGGACGATTGAACAAATAGAAATTGAACTAAGGACACAAATTGCTTACCACTTAGCTATTAACTATGGGCCCGATGTACTCAACAAGGAAAATAATTTTATCTATAAAACAAATAAAGAAGGCCATACAATATATTCCATCATTATTAACAATCTAAATAAAGAAATATATAGACAGAGAAATAAGCCATTTGTTAGACATCATATTAAAAAATATAAGGGGAAGTTCCCTATATGGGTATCTGTAGAGCTCATGTCCTTTGGAAATTTATCTTCTCTATTTAGTATTCTTAAAGACGAAGATCAAAAAGAAATTTCAAATTATTACAACACAGACCCTAAGTATTTAAAAAATTGGATTTTGTGCTTAGTTGAAGTTAGAAATATTTGTGCCCATTACACAAGACTCTATAATATGCCATTAAAGGAGAATCCTCGTCTTTATTCTGAAAATGAAAAATACAAAGGCAAACAAAATAAAATATTCCCTATTCTTTTAATTATAAAGAGAATTCTAAACTCAAATGACCAATGGAAATCACTTCTAAAAGATTTAAAAAACACCTTTAACAAATATCAAGGATGCTTTAACTATAGCTTTATGGGCTTTCCTAAAAATTGGAGGAATATTCTTTAAAAACACCCTGTTTAAAAATAAAAGCTTGACATGTTTATCAAGCTCTATCACTAGAATTTATAATATACTAGTCTGTAATACAAAAAACTAAGGTCTAAGGCGCTTAATTTTATACCATAAATAGCATCTTTTATTCTTTCTAATTGTTCTTCCCTATGATAGGTATTACTTTTTATTATTTCTTGGGTCCACGTTTTCAGATTAAGATCTATACATTATTTATTTTAATATATGCGCCCTTTCAAAAAAATCAGTCCAACCTAGTCTGAAAAGTCAAGCTTTAAATCTGAATATTTTAATAATTGATTTGTAAATGCATTTCTTAAAAAAGTCTTAAACTTAGAATAATTTTGGGGTCCATGATTATGAGAAAAAGTCTTCCACCAAGTGTTTCGAGCTATTGGCGGTAATTATCATTTTTAAGCTTATGGATTAAAAATCAAACTTTATCTTGGCCCTATCAATTTTCCTATAAATTTCAATTACAAAACTTTCTACACCATCTGTAGACAAGTCTCCCAATACGTGAACCACTCTAATCACTTATTAATAAACTCGCATTTAATTAACTTATTCATTTCAAAAATTTAGCCTGGACAAAGCTCAGCTAGGCCAGGCTAATCTTATTATATTTTTTAACTTATTTTAAGAAAAATCCCATCATTTTTTATACTTATTAAGTGTAAGCACAAACCTAGTATCTTTTCCTATCAAATCATAGGTTTCTTTTTCTGTAAAATCAGAATCATCTAGGCCTAGTCTATAAAAATAGTACTTAACATTGGATAGGACGCTTATAGATTTATTATAATGATTTACCCATTTTTCTTTAGAAAAACTTCCAAATACAGGATCTGTCATGTTATTGACTTTCTTCCACTTATCAATGTTTTTTTCTCCGTACTTGTAGAGTTTTACAGTTGTTCTATAACACCTGTTATATAATTTAATTAGTTTTTTAACTTGTTTTTTATTAAGGATTTTCTTTTTCTCTGCTTCAGAAATTTTACCTACCCTGCTTTTTCCATATGGATTAATAGCCTCTCCATTTTTAAAATAATATTTTCCTGAAACTGACACCTCTGGTAGATACATACCCTCAGCATAAGAAGAATCTCCCTTAAAATCAAGGTCTATCACATTTTCAGAAGAAGCATCTCCCCTTGGCATGTCATATAAGATTTTTGTGATTAAATTTTCAAGAATTTTAACAAAATCACCTTCACTAGTTCCCCTAATGGTAAGACTATAATAGATTCCATCAAATTTAAAATCAGCAGAATAAACAGAATCCTTGCCTCCATTAAATTCACCTGCCCTATAAATTAATGCATCTAATCCCTTAATCTTACTTTTTTTAAAGGATGCTGCAGCCTTTTCGTAATCCTTGCTATATGGTCCATACCTAAAGGAAATATCAAGGCCATCCTTAGTCACAAGACTATCTTCTGTATAAAGATAAGTTTTTTCTCCTGTATTTTTTCTTAGCTCATAAGACTGATCAAGATCAAAGTCAAAATCAAAAATTCCCTTTAAATATTCCTTCTCTTTCTTAAGGTCATTTTCAAGAGTATTTCCTTCTGGATAGGTTTCTGTATTTACATAATCATTTACAAGAACTCCCTCACTCGCTTCTACATTTACTGTTAAAAAAGCAAAAGCTAATACAGACGCTAAAATAATTTTTTTCATAATCTCCTCCTCTTATTTTTCTTGCTCACAATTTTTATAAAGCTAATAAGTCTCCATTCTTATACCTCATTGGGTTTAGTTTTTTCATTACTACTCCTATAAAACTACCTTATATATGAATTTATTTTTAAATCACCTGTTAATCTTTTATTGTTTAAGTTAATAATTATTATAGAATATCTACTACGTAAATTAGATTTAACTTTTATTATCATATCAGAATAAAATGTTTCCTGGTAAACAATTCCACCATTTTCTTCTACAATGACAGTATATTTAACTCCCCCTCTGCATATCATGTCACTTAATTTTATAGTAAATCCACTATGCATTTTCTCTACAATAGAATTCATATCAATTTTATATTCATTTTTTTCATAACTCCCTATGTTAATTCTATTGTCTATATTTGCAGCTCTAAGGGAATTAATTGATGTTTTACCTAATTCTAACCTCTGATATTCATCATCATTTATAATTTCAATTTTATCATTATTTACATCATCATAATCAGCCACTGATCCTTTTACTAAAGTAACCATATCATAGTCAATATAATCTACACTTGCGTAAGCTGGCATACTTAATGCTAATATTATTATAAAACCTATTATCCCATTTATTGTCGTTTTGTAGTTTCTAATAACCTCTATCCTTTCTTTATTTGGATTCATTCTTAAATAAAAGCTATTTTTATAAAAATTCATTTCCATAAACTTAAGTAATGATTTACAATAATCTTTTCTAATTTTTCTACTATCACCCAATTTATCAATCACTTCTTTATCACAATTAATCTCAATATCTTGTTCAACCCTCTTTAGGCTAAGCCAAAAGATAGGATTGAACCAATAGATGCAAGCTAATATATTTACAATGTGATTGAATATAATATGATATTTTTAAATATGCGTTAGCTCGTGAATAAGTACGTGGTCAAGAAGCTTAGTATCTTCTATAATTTCCCTTTGTATAACTATTTTAGGCCTTAGTACGCCAAAGGTAATGGGTGAATTTAGGTCATTATTTATATAAACTTTAACTTTTCTTTTAAGGTTAAATGATTTAATAGTATTTAATATTCTCTTATCCTCATAAATTTTAGAATTATTAATAACTTTTTTAAAAATATATATTTTATAAATTAGGTATATACAAAGCGGTAAGGACAAAATTATTCGATTAAGCGGATATAAAAATGCTTCAATGTCTAATGTCACTTTATTTATTATATCATTAATAAAAGTTATTAATCTTATAATTCTTGTAATAATTTCACTATCACCATTAGCATCAAATTGAATTCTGAAACCATAAGGTACAATTAAATATGCAAGGAAAAATGTCCACAATATAACATTTGCAGATTTAAATGATTTTAAATTTAATCTTTTTCTAAAAATTAAAATTAAAAACAATATCCAAACACTCCTAATTCCCTTATCAAGAATAGAGTAATTTATTAAACTAATTTTCAACTCTATTCCTCATCGAAACTATCAATTAGTTTTCTCATTTCATCCAATTCCTCTTTTGATATTTTTTCATTAGTCAAAAAGGTCTTGCACATATTTAATAATGAGCCTTTAAATAGCTTATTAAAGACTTCCTTTTGTTTATCGTATAGAGCATCTTCCCTAGATACTGAGACACTTATGGTGTAATTTGGATACCTCCTTGAAATAGCTCCTTTATCTATAAGTCTACCAAAAAAAGTATAAGCTGAAGTTTTGCTTGTTTTGTATCTATCCTTTAAAACTTTTGCTAAATCAATAGCTTTTATCTCTCCATTTTCATCTAAAACATCCCCTTGCCAGAGTAGTTCCATTACAATTAATTCCCCGTCAGAAAAATCCATAATTTCCTCCTAATACAAATCTATTCTCAATCGATATATCATTCTCATTTTGAGTATTTTATTTTCATCTTGATGAATATCATTTTTTTGAAATTATGCAAGACTTAATTGATTAATAGTTTACAAAAAAGCCCAAATTTTTCTCTAATCTTATTATAGATTACTAAAAAATAAGGTAAAGGTATAATTTATACATGGACTTTTGCCTGATAATGTGATATGATTGAGAATGGTGATTATATGAATAAGAATAATTATAAGTTTGGAAAACTTTTAAAAAATCTAAGACAAAAAAATAATATGACCCAGGAGGAGCTTTCTTATCGTTCTTTTATCAATGTCAAAACTCTTTCTAATATGGAAAATGGCAAGGTTGATATTGATTTAGACAAGCTTGAGATTCTTTCTGAAATACTTAATGTAGATCTTGTGGAGGAATATCTTTATCTTTTGTTAGATGATTCAGATCAGATTAATAAGATTGTTAAAAATCTTAATGCCAAAGATAGGTATGCTGGGTCTAGTCAGGCTTATGAAGTTGATATTCTAAGAGAAATTGAAAATAATTCCCAAAGAAAAATAATTAAAAACAAGGCTAGGAAATTAAAATTATTATTTCAATCCATAGAAATAAAAGAGTATAAGAATAAAAAGATGGCTCTTATCATTGAAGCTTTAAATGTCGGTAGGACCTTTGATTTTGCTGATCTTAACTTAAATACCTATGATATAATCGACTATAGGTTACTGATGAATTACGCTATATGTCTTAGCAATAAAAATGATAGGCTGGCCTGTCTAAAATTTATTAAAAACGCTAAACTAGATAATGATAATTTAAACTCAATTTTATACCACAATATCTCAAATACCTATTATAGTATGGATAAATCCTACCTGGCCCTTTATTACATAAATAAATCAATAAGGACAAATAATAAGAACCCGATTTCTCCAATTATGCTTTACCAAAAATCCATAATTTTATATGACCTTAAGATGCCTTACGAAAAATATGTAAGGCTTACTCTTGATACAGCTAAAAAAATCAACGAACAAGTATACAATCTTCTATTAGAAAAATATAAACTAAAGGCAAATGATGATAAAAATTTCATAATGCCATAGTTTTTTATATACCAACTTTAAAAGCTCGACTATTAAAAGTCGAGCTTTACTGATGATAGGGCTGCTATATTTACAATATTATCCATGATTTTCTTTACAGTCCACAAGAAATCATCTTCTGATAGGTTTTTTGTTTCTATGACATAGTTATCATCAAGAATTTTAAACTCTGCCCTATATAAATTTCCACCTGTATAGGCTGATAAAATCACATCTTGACCATTAATTTTTGATTTTTTCTTATCAGGAAGCCTGTAATCATTTAAAACTTTAGAGCCTTTGCCTGCTACTTGAAAGAGAATTTGTGACTTATCATTTACCAAATAAGTTTGAATAAATAGCCTTTCATCATAGGCTCCCTTGTCAGACTTGCCTAGGATTTCAACAGGAGCTTCTATTTTATAACCACCTATTCCTTGTAAGGTTTTTTCTACTAGGTCTACCAAATTCTTATCGGCAAGCTCTTTGCTTTGAGCATCTAATTTAGGGCTTGATATGCCTTGATTATAATTTATATCGTCCCCTTCTCCGCAAGAGATTATATTTTCAAAACTTAGCTCTGGCCTATCGATCATTTTAAGTGTCTCTTGATATGTGTAGTCGCTTTCTACTAGACCCATATAATCAAAATAGTCACGTACTTTTTGGAGGGTCATAGCCCCAGTGGTATAAATCTTTAAAAATTGTGCCTTATTTAATTTACCAAAAACTGGATCTGTCATATTTTTGACTTCTTTCCACCTGTCGATTCTCTTATCACCATATTTGTACCATTTTATGATGGTTTGGTAAAAAGAATTGTAGGCCTTGATCAAGTTTTTTACCTTAGGTCTTGCCAAAATTTCTTGCTTTTCTTCTTTAGAAATCTTTCCAACCTTGCTTTCCCCAAATGGGTGGACTTGTCTGCCCTTTGTCACACCAAAATGATATAGGGCTGGCAAATACATCCCATCTTCATAAGAATAATCACCCTTACCAAAGCCCTCGCCTGTGTATTTGTTAGAATCAGCAAAGACACTCACATTTGGCATTAGCATGGCGACCATAAGAGCACATGCTATAAGTTTCTTTTTCATGGTATCTCCTTTCTTTTTTTCTCGTATCTACTTATTATAAATATACCCCGATTTTGTTATTTCAATAATAAATTATCAGGCTAAATTGTCAATATTTGACAAAAGACATTTACAGGCGTTAAGTAGATGTAAGAATAAAACTTACAATGAATTCCAGTAGGATGGTTTGAAATAACTTATCTGAACTTACACTTTCATTTTGTTTAAGGCGAATATGGGCGCCTGTCCCATATGCAGAGTATAAAAAAAGCTGGTACCGCATTTATTGCGCTTTTATGCTCTTTTTTTGTGCTTATTTTAAGAAAGGAAAAAAGATGAAATTTACTTACGAAAAAGAATACGATAATGTTTTTGATGAACTAGTAGATCGTGGCTACTATGAACAAGCCACCAACGAAGAAGAACTAAAAAAAATCCTTGCAAATGATTCTGTAAAATTCTACTGTGGTTTTGATGCTACAGCCGATTCACTTACTGTTGGTCACCTTATCCAAATTATGGTTATGATGCGTATGCAAAACTACGGCCACAAGCCAGTTGCCCTACTTGGTGGAGGTACAACCCTAATCGGTGACCCATCTGGAAGAAGCGATATGCGCCAAGTTATGACAGTTGAAAGAATCGACCACAATGCTGACTGCTTCTATAAGCAATTTCAAAGATTCTTGGACTTTTCTGACGGCAAGGCAACCATGCTTAATAACAAGGATTGGCTCCTTGACCTTAAATTCCTAGAATTTTTAAGGGATGTAGGAAGCGAATTCTTGGTAGGTGAAATGCTTAAAAAAGATGCCTACAAAAATAGACTTGCAGCAGGCGGCCTAACCTTCTTTGAATTTTCTTATATGCTATTGCAATCTTATGACTTCTTAAAGATGTATAGGGACAATGGTGTAACCCTTGAAATGGGTGGTTCTGACCAATGGTCAAATATCATCGGCGGAGTAGATCTAATCAAAAAACACGAAGATGGCAAGGCTTATGGAATGACCTTCTCCCTCCTTACAACAGCAGATGGAGTAAAGATGGGCAAGAGCCAAAAGGGAGCTGTATGGCTAGATGAAGAGAAGACTTCACCATATGAAATGTTCCAATACATGAGAAATGTCGATGACAGGGACGTGGAGAAATTCCTCCTTCAACTAACCTTCCTACCAACAGCAGAATGTAAGAAATTAGGATCAGCAACAGATGCAGCAGAAATCAACAAGGCCAAAGAAACCCTAGCCTACGAAGTAGTAAAACTAGTTCATGGCAAGGATAAGGCAGATGAAGCCCTATCCGCAGCAAGAGCTCTATTTTCAGGCAAAGGCGATGAAAGCGCCATGCCAACCACACAAATTTCTGCATCTGACCTACCAAAAGGCCTTCTAGCCCTAATGACAGAAGTAGGCCTAACCAAATCAAACGGTGAAGCAAGAAGAATAGTGAAGCAAGGCGGCGTATCAATCAACGACGAAAAAATCACAGACCCAGCCTTTGAAGTAACAGAAGAAATCTTTGAAGATAATAGAATAATAATCAAAAAAGGCAAGAAAAACTTCCACAAGGTGGAATTAGCCTAAGATTAGCAGACCCTAGGGTCTGCTTTTTTACATGGCTAAGAGTATAATTTATAAAAAAGGAGGGCCTATGAACAAGAATGAAGAATATTTGAGTAAAAAAAGAGCCATCGAACTTTGGGATACTGGCCTTATAGATGATTTTGAAGTGGGTACTTTCAAATCCCTAGCAGATATCCACGCCTACCTCTTCCAAGATGTCTTTGATTTTGCTGGAAAAATCAGGACTGTAAATATATCTAAGGACTCCTTCCGCTTTGCCCCCCTTCTTTTTCTAGAGTCCAATCTATCTATCATTGAAAAAATGCCAGAAAATAGTTTTGATGAGATTATTGATAAGTATGTAGAAATGAACGTGGCACACCCATTTCGTGAGGGAAACGGAAGAGCGACTAGGATTTGGCTTGACCTTATCTTAAAGAAAAACCTAGGTAAATGCATCGATTGGGACAAGATTGATAAGTTTGCCTATCTTTCCGCTATGGAGAGAGCTGTTGTAAACACGCTTGAAATAAAACATCTTTTAAAATCTGCACTCACAGATAAAATAGAAGATAGAGAAGTTTTCATGAAAGGAATCGACAAATCCTACCTCTACGAAGACCTCTATGACATATCTATAAGAAAAATTGACAAGGAAAACCATGACTGAAAAAGAAAAAATGCTTAAGGGCATCATCTATGATGCTAATTACGATGAGGAATTAAAAATAGACAGACTAAGGGCCAAAGACCTTTGTTTCAAATACAATACAACCCTTCCATCAGATGAGAAGGACCTTAGGGAAATTATCCACGACCTAGGGATAAAGACTAAGGAGAATTTCTCCTTTACTGGGCCTTTTTATTGCGATTATGGCTATAATATTTCTATTGGGGAAAATTTCTATGCTAACCACAATCTCATAATCCTTGACGGAGCTAAGGTGAGCTTTGGAGAAAATGTCTTTATCGCCCCAAATTGTACCTTTTCAACAGCTGCCCACCCTATAGATAAAGATAGGAGAAATAAGGGGCTTGAATATGCCCACCCAATTACAGTTGGAGATGATGTCTGGTTTGGGGCAAATGTGGCCGTAATGCCAGGGGTCAATATAGGTTCAAATGTAGTAATAGGAGCAGGCAGCCTTGTAAATAAGGACATACCTGATAATAGCCTAGCCTTCGGCAACCCTTGCAAGGTCTATAAGCAAATCACCGAAGAAGATAAGAAAACTTCTTGGGATTTTAAATAAAATACCCACTTAAAAACTGACCTTTTAAGGTCAGCCAGACTTTTTACAATCTGACTGAACTTTTGGGTCAGTTTTTGCTTATAATTATTTAGTCTTTTATTAATTTTTCTACGATTACTTTTAGGATTATGACAATTACTATGCAGGCTATGGTTGAGCCTATAAAAATATCCATCTTTAAGAGCATCCTATAGATTATAAAGCCAATTAGCCAAATTATCATATTTTTGACATAGATGTCGCAGTTTGTGACATCTTTTTTTAGTATAAAATAATCTGCTATTTGGACTGCAATCATTGGAGCAAATACAGAACCTATTAGGTAAAGGAAGTCTGTTATATCATCCATTGGGAAAATTATCGCCCCGATTGTGCCTATGATTGTGACAATTATGCCTACCTTTTGGCCGTTCACTTTTTTTGATAGGGATTCGGCTGAGATACCTGCAGAATAAGCATCTAGGAAGGTGGTTGTAACTGTAGATAGGATGATTATCAGCATGGCAGCAAGGCCTAGGCCTGATTTAACCATAATCATGGCTATGTCGCTTTCCTCTGTAAGAAGGGCCATGCCCATTCCTATCACATACATCCAAATTGATACAAGGCTGTAAGTTAGAGTTGATGTTAGGGTTGCAGCCTTTGACTCTTCTGCCTCTCTAGTGTAGTCAGAAATAAGTGGCATCCAAGACATTGGCATGGCTATGGCAAGCTCAATAGCAAGGCCAAAGCTCATGGCATCTGCTGTTGCTTCTGACATAAAGTCAACTCCCTTTAGGATTTTAAAGGAAAGGACAATAGTTAGGATAAATAGAAGTGACATGGAAACTGTATTTAGCTTGCCAAGATTTGAAATTCCAATTTTTATCCAAACTAGGATCAACAGTCCAATCACTAGGGCCCAAAGGATGTGGCCTGTAGCAAAGACGTGGGATGTTGAAATTGCCCCGTCATAGATCATAATGGCAGTCCATCCTACAAGCTGGAGGACATTTAGAAAGGCGAAAAATAGGCCGCCCTTTTGGCCAAAGGACATCTTAACTGTCTCCATGGCTGATTTTTCGCTCATACCTCCGATTATCCCTGCCAAATATAGGAGAACTGCCCCTATCAAATGACCGATGAGGATTGCCATAAGGCCGTTTTTAAAGCCAAGTGGTGCAAAATAGGTACCTGTGATAATTTCCGCTATGGAAACCCCAGCCCCAAACCAGATGAGGCCGTTTTCAAAATTAGAAGTCTTTTTCATCATAGACCTCCTTGTATTCTTCTTTTATATCAAAGGCGTGGTTCATTGGACCTGAGCCTTTACCTAAATTAAGGCCTGCTGCAAGGGCTTTTGAGATATAATCCTTGGCTTTTTTGACTGCTTCATCCATTGGATATCCTTTGGCAAGGTTAGAGGCGATTGCTGATGACAAAGTACACCCTGTTCCGTGGGTATTATTTGTGTCAATTCTCTTGCCATCAAACCACTTGCCTTCCCCTTTTGCATAGAGGTAGTCATTGGCATCATTTAAGGCATGGCCGCCCTTTAAGAGAGTTGCGCACTTATATTTGGATGAAATCTCCTTGGCAGCCTCTTCCATATCTTCTACAGAAGTAATTTTCCTACCGATTAGGATTTCTGCTTCTGGGATATTTGGTGTTAGGACATCTGCAAGTGGAAAGAGCTCATCTTCAAGGGTTTTGATAGCATCATCTTGTAATAATTTTGCCCCGCTTGTTGCAACCATAACTGGGTCTACAACAATATTTTTGGCCTTATAATGGATAAGTCTTTCTGCAATTATCTCAATTAGGCCACTTGATGAAACCATGCCAATCTTAACTGCATCTGGAAAAATATCCGTAAAAACCGAATCCAATTGTTCTTTCAAAAATTCTGGACTTGCTTCTAAAATATCACTTACGCCGGTTGTATTTTGGGCAGTTAGGGCTGTGATCGCACTCATGGCAAAAACCCCATTTACAGTCATAGTCTTGATGTCTGCTTGGATACCGGCGCCTCCACTGGAGTCTGAACCCGCAATGGTCAATGCTTTTTTCATTTCTGTCATAAAAATCTCCTTACATTGTTTTCTATAGCGATAGAAGGTGGTGCCCCCAATCTAACGCTTATTATTTTTACTTGCCTAGCAAGCTTGCCGATTTTCGGCAAGAATCTTCCTTTCTTAAAAATTTACAAAAAAATAAGACAAGCAAGGCCTGTCTTAATAAGCTCTCATAAGAGTGAGTAAAATTTGTACACATCCCTACGTTGGCATTACCCAAATCAGGTAAGGTCGAGGTTTATAACCTCCTCTCAGATCTTAGAAAGAACTCCCTTGTATACATCAATTTTAAAACTTATAGGAAATAATGTCAAGGAAAATTTTCCTATAATCCATTAGATTAATATCGAATATAGGCCTATTGAAGTTAGATGTAATTTGTCTTATAATTAAGTTAATAGATATCGAATATAAAAATTACCATTAGATACAAATCAAATAAAGGAGCTAATATGGAAAAATTTAAGGACTTTGAACTAATAAGAAAACCCCTACTTGTAAATGAAGCTGGCCTTATGCTTTATCTTTATACCAACTACCTTACAGCCAAGAATAAAGATTTCTTTACCTTTGAAAATTCTTACCCAGGATTTAACTACTCACAGGATTTAAATTTAACTTCTATAGATATCGCTTTTAATAGCAACGATACTTACATAGATTATGTTAAAAAAATAAAAAAAGAATCTCTTCCTTATCTTGAGGATTTTTTCAATAATCAAAACGAAGATATTTTAAATCTTTTCTACATTTTTTCAGAAAATGACGGTAATTATCTGCCTTTCTTTGCAGGAATTTTCCAAAATATCAACGTCCTCGATATTAAAGATTTCACCTTTGACCTCTTTGAGCTTGTATTTGACCTATCTTTCTTAAGATTTGTCGGGGTCGATATAAATGATTCAGGCTTAAAATCAACAAATATAAAGGAATGGACGGCAAAAGCTTTAAAATCTGATTTTCTAAGCCTTATCCCTACTCTTCCCTATGAAGATAATCTCTCTATGGAGCTTTTGAGATCTTTTTCTAATAAGAAATCAATTTATAATAGACTCTATCCTCTTCTTGAGAAAATCTGTGAAATTTTAGCAAATAATTTTCCTATGATTGAAGAAATTTTTGCAGATCATTTTGAAAATATAGAAAAAGATGACTTCAAAAAAGTCTATGACCTTATAAATCAAGTTGGTCTTAATGATTTTCTTAGGAAAAGAGAAGAGGCACTTAATATCTACGGCCTAATACTTGCACCGAATATGACTATGATCCAATTCATATCAGAAGATTATGATGATGCTTTCATCAAATTTGGAATTTATTCTAGCAAAGAATTTGTCAAAAAGGAAAATAAACTAAAACACCTAAGCCAATACCTCAAAATCCTAGGAGACCCAACAAGGATTGATATTCTAGATTTACTTAAAGAAAAAAATTACTATGCCAAAGAGCTTTCTGATAAACTTTATATAACACCTGCCACCTTATCTTATCACATAAGCCAGCTTCACGTATGTGGCTTTATCGGTGCCTACATTGAGGGCAGGAAGACCTATTATTATTTAAGACGTCCTGGATTTGAAAAAGTAATAGAAGAACTTACCGAATTTTCTAAGGACATAAGAGAGGAAAGAAATGCAAAAGAATCTTAAAAGCCTAAAAGAAAACCTCGCCCAAAATCTAAATGACGAAGAGGTCATAAAATCATACTTAAGAGCGGATAAATTATCAAATTTTGACCTTCTAAAAATGGCCTATGAGCCTTTTAAGGACAATCTCAAAATAAAATTATCCCTCATAATTTACCCTATAACAGCAGGCCTAATACCTATAATTCAAGCCTTTATCATGTATTACCTAGTTGATCTCATAGGAAAAAACACCGACCTTAGGACAATGATTGTCACAATTACAGCCTACGCCCTAATAATTTTCATCTGTTCTATGCTTTCAAACCAGATAGAGCGTAGAACTTACTCGACTTATATGGGTACAAGGCTATCCACCTTCATCAAGGCTTCTGGTCCTATCATGGAAATGGATTATGGTCTTGGGGAAAATTCTCTCTTTATGGCAGAATTTTCCAGAGGTTTTGAACCTTTTTCTAACAATGTCCAAGGTCTAGAAGGAATTTACCACGATATGTATAAGCTTTTGGCAAATCTTATCTCCTTTGTGATAATATCAGTGATTATGGCAAAATTATCTCCCCTAATTTTTATCCTTGCCATAATTTCAATCCTAATCCAAATTGCGATTAGAACCTATACTGACAAATATAGGCATGCCCACATGGGAGAGCTTAACAAGGTTAGGAGAAAAACTGACGCCTATTACAAGGAAGCATCCGACTTTCGCTTTGCCAAGGATATTAGGGTATTTTCCTTTAAGGATAGGTTTATAGCAGGTTTTAGACCCCTTGTGGCTGATGTAGTTAAGATTTCAAGGACCTTTATCAAGCCTGAAATGTATTTATCCCCTGTCCTTGCAGTCCTCCTCGTGGGAATCGAAGCTCTTTGCTTTTATTTCCTAACAGGGAAAATTTTGACAGATCAAATAACCCTTAAAAACCTAACTTTAATCATCACTTCCGTGGCTATCTATAGCACCGTTATCTCAAATCTAGTGATGAATATAGCCCAAACCAGGTCAAATCTCCTCTATGTAAGCGATGGTTTTGATATGCTAAGGGCAGACCTTAAATCAGATGCAGGCAAGAAAAAAATAACAGGACCTATGTCAATAGAATTTAGAAACGTATCTTTTTCCTATCCCCTATCTAATGTGAATGTTTTGGAAAATCTATCATTTACAATTCGTGAAAAAGAAAAAGTCGCTATAGTCGGTGTAAATGGCGCTGGCAAATCTACCATAGTTTCCCTAATTCTTGGTCTTTATAAGCCAACAGCAGGCGAAATTTTTATAAATGGTATAAATGCCAATGACCTTGACCTTAAGGAAAGATATGCCGCCTTTGCAACAGTCCTACAAAATGTAGAACCCCTTGCAGTTTCTATTGCAGAAAATGTAGCGGCTACTGATGAAAATATCGACAGAGAAAGAGTTATCGATTCTCTAAAAAAGGCAGGTTTAGGATATAAGCTCGACCAATTACCAAAGGGAATCAACACCCAAATGACCCGAAATATCCACGACGATGGAACACTTTTTTCTGGAGGAGAAAATTAGAAACTTGCCATAGCCAGAGCCCTTTATAAGAAGGAGGCTGGAGCATTAATAATGGATGAGCCAACAGCAGCCCTCGATGCCCTAGCAGAAGAGAAAATTTATAGGGACCTCGATGAAATCAGCAAAGACAAGACTCTAATTTTTATCTCCCACAGACTAGCATCTACCAGATTTTGTGACAAAATCATGCTCCTTGATGGCGGCAAAATCACAGAATACGGTACTCACGATGAGCTTTTAAGGCAAGATGGCCTCTATAAGGAAATGTACGAATCCCAAAGAAAATACTATTTGGAGGAAAATAATGAAAAATAAATTAAAGGCCCTATGGCTTTTTGCAAAAATCACAGCAAAAAACGATCCTCTTTATATACTGGTAATTATCCTAAATGCCTTGGCCCCTGCGGCTGCAACTATGATCAATGTCTTTGTTCCAATGATTTTTATCAATCAAATCACTGACCCAAGGCCAGCAGTCGACTTTATAAAAATTGTAATATTTTTAGTCGTTGGAAAAATTCTCATAAAAAGTCTAGAAAGACTCCTAAGCCGAGAAGAATTTGTAAGACGCCAAGGGATTAATGATTACCTGACCTTTGAACTTGCAAAAAAAGCCATGGATTTGACTTACCAAAACATAGAAAATCCCCACACCCTAGACCTAAAGGAAAAGGCTAATGCTGCCATAAATATGGGAGCTATCCATAACTTGCTGTCATGCCTTAAGGATATAATAACAAGTGTGGCAACCATCATAGGAACTGCCCTTGTAATCATATCTTTCTCCCCTTACTTGGTCGCATTTTCAATATTTATTTCCCTCTTAATAATTTTTGTAAATGGAAAAGAAGCTGCCTACACCAGCAAATTTGACCTGGAGATTGTAAATGTAAACAGGAGATTCTCTTATTATTTCTCCCTCATGGCAAGTCCCCACTACCAAAAGGAAATTAGGGTTTTTGACCTAGGACCTCTTATGAAATCAAAAACCAAGGGATATCTAGATGAGATGATGGCTGGCTTTGAAGATAAATTTGCCTATGAAGCTAATATGGGCGCTCTAAAAATCTTTTTAGAATCAATTCTAAGGCTAATATCCTACACCTATGTAGCAATGAGGACCCTATCAGCAGCCTACGGGCCACAGATAAGTTTTGGTTCATTTTCTGCTATAATAGCTGCAAATGAAAACTTCATGACAGCCTTTCAGACCATGTTTTCTGAGCTAGCAGCCTTTATAATGAGCCTTGTCAACCTCGAGCCCCTCTATGATTTTTATATCCTAGATTCTGACAAGGAAGAAAATTTAAAAGAAGCTGGAGAATTTGAAAGCCTAGAATTTATTAATGTATCCTTCACTTATCCAGGATCTGATAGAAAGATTATTGATGATATATCTTTTAAAATCAATAAGGGCGAGAAAATCTCTATTGTAGGTGTAAATAACGCAGGAAAGACAACTATTGTTAAGCTTCTCCTAAGATTTTTTGATATCGATGCTGGAGAAATTTTATACAATGGAGTCAATATCAAAAATATCTCAAAGGCCTCCCTCTATGAGAAGATGAGCGGAGTTTTCCAAGATTTTTCAATCATGCCTTTTACAATAAAAGAAAATATTATTGGAAATATGGATTATGATGAGGAAAATGTTAGCGAAATTTTAAAGGAATTAGACCTGGACGAGAGGGTTAGAGCGCTTGAAAATGGCCTTGATACCTATCTAAACAAGGATATCTACGAAAATGCCACAGACCTATCCCTTGGCCAAAAGCAAAAACTTGCCATAGCCAGGGCCATCTACCACAAGCCAGAATTTATAATCCTAGATGAGCCAACAGCAAGCCTAGACCCATTAGCAGAAGCCCAGGTCTATGAACATTTTAACGAAATGACAAAAGATAAGACCGCAATTTTCATCTCCCATAGGATGAGCTCAACCAAGTTTACAGACAAAATCCTCCTTTTAGATGAGGGAAAAATCGCAGCCTACGACAGCCACGATAATCTCATGAAATACAAAAATAAATACTCCGACCTCTACAAGGCCCAGGCTAAGTATTTTGTATAAATTTACCCAAGCAAAAAGACCTAAATTCTAATTCTTAGGTCTTTTTTACATTCAATGATATTACGTTTTTAGGATTTTATACAATTACTAGTTTATCTATATCTTGGCCTTTAATGTAGGTGTCCATATAGGCCTTTCTTGTTTTATCGTAAAGGGCGAAGAGTTTTTCTTTTTCTTCTTTTTGGCTGTAGACCTTCCAGTATCCACAGCAGAGGTAGTTTTGGCCCTTGTTTGCGATAAAACCTTCCACATCTTCGTATGGGTAGCCTAAAAAGCATCCAATCTCATGGGGGAAATATCCTAATGATAGCTTTTTGATAACGCATGATAAGCATTTATCAAGAGATTCAACTTCATAGTCTAGGCTCTTTAGGAATATTTTTATCTGATCTTCAGCTAGGTAGGCTTGTAACTTATCTTTTCTATATACAAATATCAGTGAGCCCTTGTCATTTTTTGCTACCTGTCTAAAATATATATCAAATTTATTAAATCTCTTATTCCATTCCTTTAACAAGTCTATGATATATTCCCTGCTCTTGCCTGCAATTCTGAAGAGATTGGCAGGCTTGATGTTGGCTAGGACTTGGGTGCAGTGGCTAAGTAGATAGGACTCACCCATGACTTAAAGTGCTTTTGCTAGGCTTTCAGCAAGATTTCTGCAAGCTTCAAGATCTTCATCTTGTGGAGTATCATAAGCTATTAGACCATCTGCTACTAGGTTGATATTGTCATCTTGGCATCTAGATGTCCAGTTTTGCATCCATTCGCCATCTGCCCATTCGTATGAACCAAATAGGACTACTGGTTTATCAGCAAGTTTGTCTTCTACTGATTCAAACATTGGTTCAAATGAACCATCTTCTAGCTCTTCTGAACCCATAGCTGGGCAACCAAAGGCAAAGCCATCATAATTTGCTACATCATCAGCTGAGAAATTATCTGAAAAGATTTTTTCTGCTTCATGACCTAGGTCATTTAGTTTGGCTGTGATTTCATCTGCCATCATGTCTGTGTTACCTGTTCCTGACCAATATACTACTGCTACTTTACTCATTGTTTTTTCCTCCAAATTTTTAATATTTTTTAGTTACATTCTAACTATGTGTACCCTTTTTCTTTCGGGTAAGATTTATATTTGATATCATAATGATAATGATAACCTATATCATACTTTATTTAAAAAAATAAAGTTTAATCTGGATCATCACCTCGACATATTTATATACTATTTAAGTCTATCTTTATCGGATTCTTCCTGACTTAGTCTATCAGAATGAAATAGAAATTTGATTGTCAAGGGATGAGCCTTGTGAAGGCTTATGTGATATTGATAATTTTTATCAAAAGCCTTCCAAAAAAAATTAAGTATCCAGCCTAGACATCAGAAATTTAGCATAAGACTATTTATTAATTCCTTTAAGATTTGACTTTTCTTTTCTAGTCAATTTTAAAATTAACTATTATAGGCTTATATATTTTTCTTTATGCCTGGCATCTTTGTTGTATTTTCGTTTTTAATATTTTTAGCCTAGTCCTAGTGGCAACATGATTTGTGATCATTGTTGCTAGAACATCCTGAACAGCCTCCACAATCACCTGATGTTTTCTTGATAAATCTTGAGTAGATTATATAAGAACATGCTGCAAGTACTAAGATTAGGATAATCCATGATGGTAAATTCATTTTTCTTCCTTTCATTTATAAGCCCGCCCCCCTTAAAGGGGGCTGACTTAAATTTAAGCTTTTACTTGATTTATGATTTTAAACTTGAAAGTTTAGTTTAAGGACTTACTTTCAAGCTTCCCTTTAATCTAAGCTTTGGCTAATGATTCGTTGTAGGCTAAGTTTTTTCTAGAGCTTCCTTTTCTTACTACCATGTAGATGAAGAAGATTAGGGCTACTAGTCCAAGTACTGTTCCTATGCCAAATTTACCATAAGCTAAGAAGCTTGCTAGTTGATAGAAGATGAAGCTTACTATATAAGCAAAGCCCATTTGATAGCCTATAGTTATGGCTGTCCACTTATTATCATCCATTTCTGTCTTGATAGCTCCTACTGCTGCAAAACATGGCATGCAGAGCATGTTAAATAGTAAGAATGAATAACCTGCTACAGGTGTTCCTATTGCGGCACCGAAGGCTTGGAGTAACTCAGGTGTATCTGATGCAACATCACTACCTAGGCCTAAAACAACTCCCATTGTAGAAACTACGTTCTCTTTTGCTACGAAACCTGATATTGTTGCAACTGTTGATTGCCAACTTCCAAAGCCTATTGGCCTAAAGATTACGCCGATTATGGAACCTAATACAGCTATGATTGATCCTTCTGAGTTTTCTTCAATTAAGTGTAATCTGAAGTCAAAGTGTGTTAAGAACCAAATTATAACAGCTGATATAAAGATTATTGTTCCAGCTCTCTTAACATAGGCCTTAGACTTATTATAAACATCAGTTAAAACTGATTTTACTCTTGGTGCGTGGTATGGAGGTAATTCCATAATAAATGGTGCTGGTTCATCTGCTAGTGCCTTAAATTTCTTTAGGATAATTCCTGAAAAGACAATTGAAGCTATACCAATCATATAGAATGAGAATGATACCAAGGCTTTGTTTTCTGGGAAAAATGCTCCTGCTATAAGGGCAATTACTGGTAATTTTGCTGAACAAGGCATGAAAGTAGATGTCATGATTGTAATCTTTCTATCTCTTTCATTTTCGATTGTTCTTGATGCTTGGACACCAGGTACACCACATCCTGTTGCAACCATGGCTGGGATAAATGATTTACCAGATAGACCAAATCTTCTAAAGAGTCTGTCCATGATGAAGGCTACCCTTGCCATATATCCTATATCTTCTAGGATTGATAGTAGGGCAAATAGAACCATCATTTGTGGTAAGAATCCAAGTACTGCTCCCACACCTGCAAGAGCTCCATCTGTTATCAATGATTGAATAACTGGGTTTACATTGGCACCTTCCATCCAAGCTCCAACTGCTGGTATTAGGTTATCTTCAAAGAAACCATTTACTAAATCTGTGCCCATGGTTCCTGGTGAATGTTCATAAACTGCACCGAAAAATACCAAAAACATTACTAGGGCAAAGATTGGTAGACCTAAGATTCTATTGGTTACAATCTTATCAACCTTATCTGTAAGGCTTTCTTTTGGTGGAGCCTTTACTAGGACATCGTTTGAAAGATTAGCTAAGTTTTCATATCTAGCTGTGGTGATGATTGATTCAGCATCATCTTCTAGTTCTTTTTCCAGCTTATTTCTAGCCTCTTCTACCTTAGTTTTTAGCTCTTCTGTCAATTTGATATGGCCAAGTGATTCTTCGTCATTTTCGAAGGCCTTGATTGAATAATATCTAGATAAATCTTCGCCAACTATTGGCTTTAAGTCAGCTTCAATTGGTTTAAGGGCTTCTTCTAGGTCAGAATCAAAGAGCATTTCTTTTGGTTTTTGACCATCTTTTGCAACTTCTAATATTTTTGCTATTAATTTATCAACACCCTTTTCCCTAGCTGCAATAGTTTCAACTATTGGAATATTTAGTTTTTCTTCTAGGGCCTTGATGTCAATCTTATCTCCCTTTGATTTAACTATATCCATCATGTTTAAGGATATAACCATTGGGATTTCTAGTTCTGCTAATTGACTTGTTAGGTAGAGGTTTCTAACTAGATTTGAACCATCTACTAGATTTACTATTAGGTCAGGTCTGTCATTGATTAGATATTCTCTTGAAACAACTTCTTCCATTGTATATGGAGAAAGTGAATAAATACCTGGCAAGTCTTCTATTATTACATCTTTGTGGCCTTTTAATACGCCTTCTTTTTTATCAACAGTAACCCCTGGCCAGTTACCTACCCTTTGATTTGAGCCTGTTAGGGCATTAAATAGGGTGGTCTTACCTGAGTTTGGGTTACCAGCAAGTGCTATTCTTATACTCATATCTTTTCCACTCTTATATTCTTTGCATCTTCTTTTCTAATACTTAGTTCATAACCTCTAAGGTTAATTTGTATAGGATCTCCTAGTGGAGCAAGTTTTCTTACAAAAATTTCTGTGTTTTTTGTAATTCCCATATCCATGATTCTTCTTTTTGTAGGGCCATCGCCCTCAAGTTTTACAACTTTTACAGTATCCCCTACTGGCACTTCATTTAAAAATGGCATTAGGCTGCTACCTCCTTAACAATTATCTTACTAGCTAATTCTTTATTAAGGGCAAATCTATTATCATCAATAGTAAATATGTAGTTGACCCCATCAAAATTCAAAAGCTTAATTATTCTACCTTTAGCAAAACCTAGGTTATTTAGGTGTTTTATGATCTTTTCATCGCCCTTAAGTTTGATTACTTCGACAGTATCACCTATGCTATAAAATGTAATAGGCATAATCTCTCCTCTATAATTTTAGTTTTATTGCAATATTTTTAAAATCAGGATGTCATATCCTTGTACTATTAATATATCATAGCCGATAATGAATATCAATACTACTTACTAGAAATGTTTGATATAAATTATCAATCTCATTCACACAGCTAACAGGAAAACCTTATTTATTAAATTTTATCTAATTTTTTTTAAAAATGTTATAATAGAAGAAATAAAACTAAGTGAAATTTATAGGAAAGAGGTTATATGTATTTTTTTGTTAATGATTATAATTCTATCTGCTATCCAGAAATCTTGGATGCTTTAAAAGATTCTATAGATGAGAAAAATCCTGGCTATGGCTTTGACTATCACTCTGATAAGGCCAAAGCCCTTATTAAAAAAGCTTTAGGGGATGAGGATGTTGATATTTACTTTCTTCCTGGAGGGACCCCTACCAATATCATTGGAGCGACTGCTGGCATGCGACAACAAGATTCTATTCTTTCTGCCACTACCGGCCATATAGAGGGCCATGAAGCAGGGTCAATTGAGGCTACAGGTCTTAAAATCGAGCTTATAGAGTCAGTAGATGGGAAAATCAGCCTAGAAAATCTAAAAAATGCCTACGCATCTTTTAATACAGAATATGTTACAGTTCCTAAAAAGGTCTATATTTCAAATACTACAGAGCTTGGAACAGTATATAAGAAAAAGGAAATAGAAGAAATCTATGATTTTTGTAAGGAAAATGGTCTTTATCTCTTTATAGATGGGGCTAGGATGGCGGCAGCCCTTGCAAGTGATCATTGCGACTACAGCCTAAAAGACTTGACTAGAATGTGTGATATCTTTTATCTAGGAGGAACCAAGGCTGGTCTTCTCTTTGGTGAGGCCTTGATTGTAAAAAATAAAGACCTTAAAAAAGATTTGATCAACCTTATCAAGCAAAAGGGAAGTCTCTTAGCCAAGGGTTTTGTTCAAGGAATTATGTGGGAGAGGGTCTTTTCTGAAGATGACTTTTACCTAAGGGGCAGCAAGGTCGCCTTTGAGATGTCAAAACTTCTAGCATCTGGCCTTGTAGAAAAAGGCTATGACCTTGCCTATCCATTTGAGTCCAACCAAGTTTTCCTTAGGGTTTCTGCTAACCAGTATGAAAAATTTGCAAAGATTGCTTACTTTGAAATTATGTCTGAAGAAGATAATGAAAAAGTAATCAGACTTGTAACTACCTTTAGGACCAGCAAGGAAGATGTGGAAGGTTTCCTGGAAAAATTATAAAATTCATAAAAAAATCCATGACTTTTGGTTTTATTCCAAAAATCATGGATTTTTTAATTCTTATCTCTAACATCGCCCCTATCGGTTACTATCTGATAGCCAAAGCTTGCTATTTCCTTTTCGAGGGACTTTTTGGCTTCCGCTGCTTCAAGGCCTGTATTTAATTTATTGTCATAAAGATTGTAAGACTTTTTGGCCTTTGCTGGAGATAGGTTTGGCATGAGGACATTGGCCCCTGCCTTAAGACCCAGCTCTCTGCCCTTTGGATTTATGGTGCCTAGGGCTGTAGTTGCTGGTATTAGGGCGTAGGGGAAAACTATCCTTAGGATTGCTACCATCCTCAAGGTCTTTGTGAAAGACCCATCCTTAAAGTCCTTAAAGGGTGTATCATGACTTACCAAAAATGGTCCAATTCCTACCATATCTGGCTCTAAATCTTCTAAAAATCTGATATCTCTTATCAAATCATCTGTAGTCTGGTAGGGACTATCAACCATGAAGCCTCCCCCAACTTGGTAGCCTATTTTTTTAAGATTATAAAGACATTCTTGCCTATGCGCTAAGCTCATCTCTTTAGGATGGATTTTGGCATAGTGGTCTGGGTTTGATGTTTCCTGTCTTAGAAGATACCTGTCAGCCCCCGCATCATAAAAGGCCTTGTAGTCTTCATAGGATCTTTCGCCTAGGGATAGGGTTATGGCTGTATCTGGATATTTATTTTTAATTTCTCTTATAGCATCCACAACGAAATATCTGCTAAAGCTAGGGTCTTCTCCTCCTTGCATAACAAAGGTCCTAAAACCAAGCCCATAGCCAAAATCAGCCGATCTTAGGATTTCGTCTTTGGCAAGCCTGTAGCGGTTGACATGGTCATTTGATCTTCTTATCCCGCAATAATAGCAATTATTTTTGCAAATATTGGATACTTCAATTAGGCCTCTGATATAGACCTTGTTGCCGTAATTTGCCCTTCTGATCTCATCAGCCCTTGCCATCAGGCTTTCAGTCATGGATTCGTCTTCTATATATTTTTTTAGTTTGTCATATGGAATATGGTTGATTTTTCTTTTTGTCATAAGTCCTCATAAAAAAATTGAGGAGGTCATACGACCTCCCTGGGTTGATAAAATAAATTCATTTATAATATACTCAAATATACATATTTTGCAATATTATTTTTGATCTTTGAATAAATTATAGGGAAATTTGTAAGACCTTCTCCTAGGCACATAGGATCCTATTTCCTTGCTAAGGATTTTTGCCAAATCTTTCTGCCAATTATCTATTATATTGCTAATTTCTGAATTCCTTGATTCTACTTCGACCTCATTTTTCTCAGCAAAGCTTGAATATTCATTTTTAATATAATGATCCACAACAATTACAAGCTTTTCATAGAGAGTCTCCTCTCTTTTCTCAAGAAATTTGCCTATAAAATCTAAGTCAAATTCAGATACATTTTTCTCTCCATTATAAGAATCAATGCTATCTGTGACAAAGCCATATCCTAGGGCTATACGGGCGGGTAAAAAGTATGACTCGCTCCTTAAAAACCTGTATCCTTCCAATAAATGAGCCATATTGTCATAGCCAAGGCCCTTACCAATATTATAAAGACTCCCACAAGCAAGTGCTATATCTGGGTCAAGGCCAAGCTCTTTTGCAATTTTTTCGCAAGTTTTGCCAACTAAGTGGGAATGGATTATCCATTTTGTGGGGTTTGTTGCAAAGGCCTCATCCATTATGGACCTTATCTTATCCTTGTTTGGAATATTTCCGTAATTTTCCTTATACATATCTAATCACTCCGTAGCTATGGTTAGTATTATCTGAATCTATAGAAAATTCTACTTCATTTTCAGAATTCTTATAAGATAGGCTGATTTCTTTTTGGTCTTTTATTTCATTTTTGTAAATTATTTTTATATAAGAAATCCTATCTTCCCTAATATTTTCAATCTCTTTTAGAAAGTCAAAATAAATACCATTATTGACATGGCCATTTTCATCAAAATCTGCTTTCCTGATTATAATTTGTTTTGAATTATCAAAATCACTTGGCCTTTTAAAATCTTTGCCAGCATAGATTAGCTTTTCTTCCCCGTAGGCTTTTTGAATGTTTTCATCTATCGGGATTAGTTTTCCTTTAAGCCTGTCAAATAGGATAAGTTTGGCACAGGCCCTTGCTATTTCTTTTCCATCTTTTTTGACAAGGAAATTTCTATAGGCATAAAATCTTTTTATCTGGGTAGGAATAGATGTAATTTCTATAACATCATCTACCTTTATATGCTCATCAATTTCTATATCCCAAGAATAAACCAGCCAGGCCTTGCCTTTCATATCTAGATCTTTCTCAACCTTAGCAGATTGGATAAAGGATACATCAAACATAAGGCCTGTCAAATTTTTAAAACTTAGAAAAGCTTCTTTGTTGCAAAGCATGGATCCTATCCTATAGGTCATTGTCTCTTTCATACTTACCCCTTTAAAAAAAGGACAGATAACTGCCCTATTTTTTGTTTCCTATTTCTTTTACAAGTTCTGTTAGAGCCTTTAGGAATTGATTATCTTTGGTAAAATCATTTTCGTTTAGGTCTAAATCTTGGTTTTTATTTTCTACTTCTACATCAGGTTTAACACCAATTTTGTTGATTTTTTCGCCATTTGGTGTCTTGTATTCGCTAATTGTAATCTTTGCACCAGCGCCATTATCTAGTGGGAATATCTTTTGAACTACTCCCTTACCAAATGATTTTTCTCCAACTATCTTAGCCCTTCCCCTATCTTTAAAGGCACCTGCTAGGATTTCTGAAGCTGAAGCTGAGTTTTCGTTTATTAGGGTAACCATTGGAATATCGTCAAATTCTTTATCTGACTTCTCGCTTACGACATTGCCATCCTTATCTTCTGTGGTTACTACTACTCCCTCATCAAGGAAGGTATCTGCTATATTTAGGCAAACATCTAGGGCACCGCCCGGATTATTTCTTAAATCTAAGATAAGACCTTGGATTCCTTCATTTTTAAGCTTGGCATATTGGTCTTTGAAATCATCCCAAGTTACATCGTCAAAGGCAGTTAATCTTAAGTAGCCAATCTTTGTTCCCTTTAAATCTAGGGTTTGAGACTTGACTGTATCTACTTTCACATCACGTCTTTCAACTTCGACATCTATTTCCTCGCCCTTTGGATTTTCTTCACTTACTCTTAAAAGCTTAAGCTTCACCTTTGAGCCAGCTTCACCTCTAATTAGGGCAACAGCCTCTTCAAGTTCACTACCTGCGAAGTCTTTGCCTTCGACAGCTTTTATAAAATCACCTGATTTTAGGCCAGCTTCTTGGGCAGGAGAACCTTCAAATACTTGGATAACCTTGATAAGGCCTTCTTTAGAATTAGAGACACTTATGCCGATACCCTTATATCTGCCATCAAGATTTTCCATAAGCTTAGCAAATTCTTCCTTTGGATAATAAGCTGTATAAGGATCACCAAGGTTTGCAAACATCCCCTTTAGGCTGCCTTCATAAAGCTTATTCTCATCATAATCAAAAAGGAAATTTCTATCAAGCAATTCCTTAAGAGAAGCCATCTCACTTGTCAATTGCCTTGACTTAATATTTCCCTTAGCGCCCATATCCATATTTGTTCCTAGCATAAATCCTGCAAAGCCAATGCCAGCTATTAGGCACAGACTTAAGATAAATTTACCTATTTTTTTCATATTTTTTCCTTTCTAATAGGACCTTCCTATTTACTAATACTAATATTATATCACAAAAGCCTTAGCTAGCACTAATAAATTGCTAAGAAAAAAGCCAGGGCTGGCCTGGCGCATTATTTTCTATTTCCAATAATCTAGCTTGCTTTCATCTAGGCCTATATTTTTTGCCATAAATACCGGCTCTTGGCCTTTGCTTCTTTGATCTATATAATCATTTAAGGCTTTTATAGATATACCACCCAAAAGCAAAATTGAGGATATATTGATTATTGTCATAATTCCCATAAGTAGGTCTGCAAAGTTCCAAACAAATTTCATTTCCATGCCTGCGCCTACAAAGATTACTAGGCTTGCTATAAGCCTAAAGCAAATCATGACATATTTATTCGGAGTCTTCTTAAATAAATAAGAAAGACATGAATCACAATAGTAAAGATTGCCCAGAAGAGTTGTAAAGGCAAAAAGGGCGAGAGATACTGTGATAAAAATATTGCCATATGAACCAAATACAGTTGCTAAGGATTTTTGCACTAGAGGCGAACCAGCAAGTTCTTCTGTTGGAACAACACCTGATACAAGAGACATAAAGGCTGTAGCTGTACATATTACAAGGGTATCAAGAAAGACAGAAATCATCTGTACAAGGCCTTGCTTTACAGGATGGCTTACTACAGCACTTGCTGCAGCATTTGGAGCTGATCCCATACCAGCCTCATTTGAATATAAGCCTCTCTTGATTCCCTCTACAAGGGCAGAACCTGCCACTCCACCAAAGATTGCCTTAAAATTAAAAGCATCGTCTAGAATTAATTTAAACATGGCTGGGATATTTGAAAAATTAATCACAATCATGACAAGTGACATTAATACATAAATCAAGCCCATAAAAGGAACTATAAAGGATGTAAACTTTATAATCCTCTTGCCACCACCAAGGATACAGTAACCTGCAACTAGGGCTAGGAGCCCTCCTATAATCCAAGGAGTCGTGTTTTTGTCATAAAAGCCATAGACCCTAAAGGAATCTTGGAGGTTAAAGGATGCAAGCATATTAAAGCCTAAGGCATAGGTCATAATCAAAGCTATGGCAAAGATTACTCCAAGCTTTCTAGAACCAAGGCCCTTTTCAATATAATAGGATGGACCACCGTAAGAAGTGCCATCATCAGACCTTCTCTTATATATTTGGGCCAGGGTTGATTCGATAAAGGCTGAGGCACCACCGATTATAGCTATAATCCACATCCAAAATACAGCCCCAGGACCTCCCAGGCAGATAGCATTGGCAACGCCAACTATATTTCCTGTACCTACACGAGAAGCGGTAGAAACCATAAGAGCCTGGAAGCTTGAAATATCCCCATCATGCTCAGGTTTTTCTACAATTACCTTAAAGGCATCGCCAAGCAGTCTAAATTGAATAAAGCCACTTCTAAAGGTAAAATAAAGGCCAGTTCCTAGTAAAATTATTATTAGGATTGGATAATACAAATATCCGTTGATTGTCGATATAAGGTTATCTATAAAACTCATAAAATTCCTTTCAAATTCAAACCAATTTACAATTGATCTTTAGGTCGTTCATTCACTAATCTACTATAGTGAAGCAACTCCTTTTTATTTTACTTTTATATGAATAATAAGTCAAGATTACTAATAGATGTGCTTACTACAAATTAGAATAAGTCTGAATAATAGATATTTATAGCAAATAAAATAACAAAATAATTAATATATATGAAAATATTTGAATAATAAAAACAGGATGGCTTATATTATTATAAAGCTATCCTGCCTTTTAAATTTATTTAAAATTTTTAAGAATTTTACAAAGTTGCCCTTATTCTCTTTGCAAATCTTCTTAGGGTGTAGATGAAGCCTATACTTCCTAGTATCGCTCCAATAAGTGTAGCTATTTTGCTGATTTTTACGAGCTTGTCGCCTTTTTCATCTTGGTTTTGGCTTGCTTTTAGGCTGCCATCTGAAAGTTTAAATTCTTCTGCTGGCCCTGATTCATCTCTAATAGCATTTACAAGGAGCCTGTCAGGTCTTGGTGGTAAAAATGGTGAACATGTCAAAAGTGTTATCATGTCCATATCTTCTCTTGGGGCAAGCTTATCCCAATCATATGGTCCTATAACTTCCTTATCGCTTACCACATATCTCATGGTTTGATTGGCTCTTTCGATGTAGATGTAGTCGCCTTGTTCTAGCTCATCTACATATAAAAACATAGTATCGCCCCACCAGCCCCTGTGGCCTGCTATGGCGCATCTTGTGCCCTTGCCACCTACTGGTATAGCTGTGCCTGCTACCTGGGCTACTCCCCTTGAAATATGCTCTTTTGTGGCATCTAAATATAGGGGTAGGTATTTATCAAGTTTTGGTATAGATAGGTAGGCAAAAGGTGTGTTTGTTTTTGTGAACATATCATAGCCATTTTCATAATCATCTGTTGTAAAAGGGTCTTGGACGCTCATATCAGAGTTCTTGATTATTTCATTATAGGCTAGGGCCTTTTTGTTTTCTTCATCAATTTTCTCCTGACTCTTTTCTGCCTCTTGTTTTTCGAAAGTTTTTTTGGCAGATGATGCGCTAATATCGTGGTATGACCTAAGTATTAGGGGGCTAGTCAAGAGGGCTAGCCCAACTAAAATAAGGATATATCCCAAAAATGATTTCTTAGTTAGTTTTATTTCTTTCTTCAATTTCTCTAAGCTCCTTACTTAAGTGGTCTGTTTTCTTCTTTTCTCTAAAGAGAGTTAGGATTAGGAGAAGTATTATAGGTATCATTACTAAAACCATCCTAAAGAAGTCAATCCTAGCCCTAGGTGTATTGGCTATACCATCATCAATAGCTGCTTGATAAGGAATCCTCTCCCCTCTGACTAAAAGCCTGTGGGAGTTGATCATATAGGGTGTACAAGTTAGAAGTGTAGCATAATCATGGCCTTCCACTACTAGAACCGGCTCAAAATTAGATGGTTCTACAACTTGGATTTTGTCTACCTTATATGCAATGGTTTCTTTGATATTTGTAATATAAAATACATCTCCATAGGACATCTGATCTAGGTTTCTAAAAAGCTTGGCATTGGGTAAGCCCCTGTGAGCGGTGATGACTGTATGGGTAGATTTACCACCGATTGGAAGGGAAGTCCCCTCCAAGTGGCCTGCACCTTTTTGCAAAACATCTTCAGCAGATCCTGCACGAATAGGTATATCTACGCCTATCTTTGGAATATTGACATGGCCTACCATCTCTTCTACCTCAAGCATCCTTGCATATTCTACCCTAGCTGCCTTTTCTATGTCAGTATAAGGGTCTGCAAGCCTAGATGGGTCTAGGGTCCTGTTATAGGCTTCTGCAAGAGCCATCCTCTTATCCAGATTTTCTGGTGGGAGGGCCTTGGCTGCCTTAACGAAGGTTATAACCTCATCTTCCTTTTGAATTTCATAATATTTTTGACTTATCAAAGGATAGGAGAAAATCAAAAGACCTAAAAGAAAGATGCCTACAAACATTAGCCTGTTAGGCTTTTTCTTTTTCGGATTAGTCATAGTCATCTCCATCATCTGCCGCTAGATTATCAAAGAGGTCTCCCTGACTTTTTGCCTTTGGTTTTACAATTGTAAAGCCTTTCTTAGATATCTCTGCAATCTTCTTAAAGTACTTCTTATTATCCCTTCTTAGCTTAAAGATTAGGATTATAAGGATAAGGATAAGGATAAGTGAAGCAAAGAATAGGATTCTAAATATCCAGTTATTTCTGCTTTCTCTGATTAATTCCTCATCAACTGCTGGTACATAAGGCACCCTGTGGCCCCTTACAATAAGCCTGTGAGTGTTAATCATTATCGGCGTACATGTTAAAAGTGTCGCATAATCATGACCTGGACTTATAAGAAGGTCATCAAAGTTTGATGGCTCTATGACCTTAATTTGGTCTACCTGGTAGGCAATGATTCCCTCGATATTTTCTATATAGAATTTATCTCCTATCTCAAGCTGGTTAAGATGGGTAAAGAGGGTCGCTTCTGGAAGGCCTGAGTGGGCTGTGAGGACTGTGTGGGTGGAATTACCACCGATTGGAAGGGAAGTACCTTCCAAATGGCCCACGCCCTTTTGGAGGATATCCTCGCTAGTACCTGCATAGATAGGGAGTTTTTGGTTAATCTTTGGTATATCGACAGTACCAATCATCTCCTCTACTTCTAGCATCCTAGCATATTCCTTACGGCCTTCTTCTTGTTTCTTACGGCTATAAGGATCTGATGCAATCTTTCCTGACAAGGACTCGTTGAAGGCCTTGGCAAGGTTGATACGCCTGTCTATTTCCTTAGTATCAAGCTTTTTGGCACCTTCAGAGAAGCTTGTAACCTGCTCATTAGATTCTATACGATAATAGAGCCTAGAAATAAGCGGATACATCATAACCATAAAGCCTAATAAGAAGATAAGCCTAAATATCCATTTACCTTTCTTGGATTTTTTCTTATTTACTTTTTTTGCTTTTTTGTCTTTTTTCGCCATTGTTTTTCCATTCATAAAAGAGGGGCGTAAGCCATCTGACTTAGAGCCCCTCTAATAGATTATAAAGAAGATTACTCTTAAGTAAATCTACTATGCTATTCTAGGTTTTTCTGCTGACCTGACTAATTTTACACCAGTTATTAAGAGTATTAGGCCAATAACAGCCATAATCAAAATTCTAATATCACCAGTCTTGACAATAGGTCCTCTTATAATCTTAGTCACACCTGTAGGTGTGTAATCTGTTGTAACTGTGTTTTGTCTTGTGATTTTTGTGGTTGGTTTTTCAGTTGTGATTGTAACATTTGGGTAGTTCTTTATGAAAATTGCCGCTTGTGAATCACTTCCAGCCTTAATTGTAAATTTGATAGGTTGACTTTCTGGATTAAATCCTGTAGGAGCTTTTACCTCTCTTAGGGCATAGTCTCCATATTCAAGGTCACTTACAGAAAATTCTCCCTTATCATTTGAAGTTACCTGATAATTTTTGCCATCTCTTTGAACTGTCACATATTCTCCATTTACAATCTTTTGTACTTGGAAAACAGCTCCGCCAAGTCTTTTGGCCTTGTCGGTATTATCAGTTTTGACAAATTTATAGCCACCTTTTGTAACTACGACATCTGAATGTATCTTAGCATTAGGTACAGTTAAATAAGGTTGATTGTCTTTTGTAGTAATCTTACCTTTTTCATAATAAAACTCATATTTCTTATCTAAATCAGCCTTATATTTGTCTGGCGCCTTTACCTCTTGGAAATAATAGTGCCCTTTTGGTAAATCTACAACAAATATGGTACCTTTTTCAGTAGTAATTAATACATCCTTATCCCCTTTTTCATCATAGGCATATTGTCCCTTTTCATTTAATTTAAGCTTTACAGGAGTACCATCTTTTTTAAACAACTTAAACTCAGCATCATTTAATGCTTCGCCCGTTTTATCATCAATCTTTTTTACTGTTGGATATCTTTTGTTTTCAACTACTACTTTCTTAGTTGGACTAGGTTCAAAATCTTCTGAAATTTTTCCGACATTCTCCTTATTTTCGTATCCCACTGGCGGAGCAACCTCTACAAAATAATATTTACTATTTTTAGGAAGACCTTCAACAGTTATTGTACCATCGCTCCAAGTTTCCATCTCACTTTCGTTTGTGGACGTAGAGTCATATTTATAAGACCCATTTTCCCCTGTTACAGCAACTGGGATACTTTTGTCTCCATCTCGTTTATATAGTCTAAATTTGGCTCTCTCTAAGAACATACTTTTATCAGCTTCATCAACCTTTTTTAAAATAACAGAAGGATTTAAAACAGTATTTTTCATTTTCACAATCATAAGTCCATCTTTTGCAGTCTTATCTGAAACTTCTTCAATAACAGTAATTAATCTTGTATCGTATTTGTTCTTTGATTCATCTGTTTCTTTAATAAGATAGAAACCAGGTTCAAGATTTTCTAATACAATTTTTTCAAAGGTACTTTCCTTATCAAACTTATCTTTGCTTAAAGTTTCGACAAGTTTACCATCATCATAAATTAAAGATTTATTGGATAAGGTTCCTTCGCTTTTTAGCTCTTTTTCAACTTCTGCCATTGGCAATTTGTTAAGCCTTTCAGCAGTTTCTATTAGGTGTTTCTTTTCATAACTTTCTGGTAGTTTAAAATATTTTATTACTTTTCCATTTGCCTTAATGTCTTGATCTTCGGATGTTCTATCATCAACATGGCTTATATTTAACTCAACTCTGTACTTTTTGTCGGTATTGGGTGGATTTGGCTTAGCTTCAGTTGATTTAGCAAAACTTTTTATACTAGGAATAAATATGCTAAGTACCATAATCAAAGGCAAAACTAGTCCTAGAATTTTATCTTTTACTATCTTTTTCATTCTTCCTCCTAGAATATAATCAGGCCTTTACTTCTTAATTCTTGCAATATATACTTACTTGGCCTTTTTAAGGAAATCTATATAAGGTTTCTTATATATAATTCATATATAAATTTTTTCTCTTCTAATTACTATTATTATATCACATTTATTTCAATAATACTATTGAAATCAAGCAATTGTGACTTAATATAAAATTTTCTAAATATATTACAAATTTTGTTAGTAAAATCTACAAATTTCCTAACAAAAAAAGAAACCCATTACTGAGTTTCCTTATATTTTATCCTAGCATTACATCTAAGATCATCATTACTACAAATCCTGCCGAAAAACCAAGGGTTCCTATGTTGGTGTGGCCTTCGCCCTCACCTGTTGCTTCTGGGACTAGTTCTTCTACTACTACATACATCATGGCTCCTGCTGCGAAGGCTAGAAGATAAGGTAGGATTGGAACTAGGTAGTGGGATAGGATTATTGTTAGAATTGCTGCGATTGGCTCTACTGCACCTGAAAATATTCCCATTCCAAATGCCTTGTGTTTATTTACTCCTACTGCCCTTAGAGGCATTGATATGATGGCTCCTTCTGGGAAGTTTTGGATGGCTATTCCTATGGATAGGACTATGGCTCCTGCCATTGTCATGTGGGTGTTGCCATAGAGGACTCCTGCAAATGATACTCCTACTGCCATTCCCTCTGGTATGTTATGTATGATTACTGCTAAAACCATCATGGTTGTTTTTCTGAGGCTTTCTGCCTTCATTCCTTCTGGATGGTCGCTATCTATATGCTGGTGAGGGATTACGCTGTCTAAAAATAGGAGGAAGAAGATTCCTACAAGAAATCCTACTGCTGCTGGTATCCAGCTCATTTTGCCCATTTTATCTTCTACCATGTCCATAGCTGGCATTATTAATGACCAGATTGAAGCTGCTACCATTACACCTGCGGCAAAGCCAGAAAGGCCCTTTTGGACCTTTTCTTTTAGCTCGCCTTTCATGATGTAAACACAGGCAGCCCCTAAGCTTGTTCCTATGAAAGGGATCATTATCCCTAATATTACATCTTTATTCATAGTCTTAGTCTATTTTCCAAATATCATCTGCATATTCTAGGATTGTTCTATCTGATGAGAAGAATCCAGCGTTTGCGATATTCTTTAGGCACTTTCTTGCCCATTCTTTTCTATTTCTAAATTCTTTGTTTAATTTAGCCTGTGTTTCTTTATAAGATGCGAAATCTTTTAATAGGTAGTATTGGTCAGCTCTACCGCCATTTTGTGGCTTGATTAGCTCGTTATAGATGTCTAGGAAGTAGTAAGAATCTTGGTCTTTGAATTCTCCACTTACTAGGGAATCTACTACATCTTTGATGTCTTCATCCTTGCTATAGTATTCAAAAGCATTGTAAGAATCTGCTATTTCTGCTAATTCTTCTACTGTTGCTCCGAATCTGTAGTTGTTTTCTTCACCTGCTTCTTCAAAGATTTCTACGTTAGCTCCATCTAGGGTTCCTAGGGTTAGGGCACCGTTTAGCATGAATTTCATGTTACCTGTACCACTTGCTTCCTTACCAGCTGTTGAGATTTGTTCACTTACATCTGCTGCTGGGAAGAGTTTTTCAGCGTAGGTTACTCTGTAGTTTTGTACGAATACAACCTTTAGCTTGTCATTTACATCCTTATCGTTGTTTACTACTCTTGCTACTTCGTTTGCAAGTTTAATCATTCCCTTTGCTCTAAAGTATCCTGGAGCTGCCTTACCACCAAAGATAAAGGTTGTTGGTGTGAAGTCTAGGTCTGGGTTTTTCTTTAGTTTGTGATATAGGTGGATGATGTGAAGGATGTTAAGGTGTTGTCTCTTGTATTCGTGGATTCTCTTGATTTGGATATCATAGATTGAATGTGAGTCAATTTTTATTCCTTCATTTTCTAGGATGTATTTAGCTAGTTGGTCTTTCTTTGTTTGTTTGATTGATAAGAACTCATCTAGGACTTTTTCATCATCTAGGAATTTCTCTAGACCCTTTAGCATTGCTAGGTCTTTTTTCCAAGCGTCTGTGCCTAGTTTTTCTGTGATGAAGTTTGTTAGTTCTCTATTAGCGTATACTAACCATCTTCTTGGTGTGATTCCGTTTGTCTTGTTGTTGAATTTCTCTGGGCTTTCCTTATACCATTCTTTGAAGGTATCATCTTTTAAGATTTGTGAGTGGATTTCAGCTACACCATTTACAGAAAATCCTACATAGATTGCAAGGTTTGCCATGTGTACTAGATCGCCTGTTACGATTCTGTATGGATCTATTGCCTTGTCGCTGAAGCCTCTATCTTTGAATTCTTTTACAAGTTTCTTATCGATTTGTTCTACGATTTCTAGACATCTTGGGCTTACTTCTTCCATTAGGTCAAATGACCATTTTTCTAGGGCTTCTTGAAGTACTGTGTGGTTTGTAAAAGCAAATACCTTGTTTGCTATTGCTAGTGCATCTTCAAAGTATATACCATTTTCATCTACTAATACCCTTACTAACTCTGGAATTGCCATGATTGGGTGGGTATCGTTTAGTTGGATTACGTGATATCTTGCGAAGTTTTCGAATTTGAGGTCTTCTGGGAAGTCTCTCTTGTATTTTTCTACCATATCTTGGATTGATGCTGAACAGAAGAAGTATTGTTGTTTTAATCTTAATAGCTTTCCTGCTCTTTGCATATCATTTGGATATAGGACTCTTGTGATGTCTTCTGCCCTGTTTTTCTCAGCTACTGCATCGTCATATTCGAAGTTGTTGAATTTAGCAAAGTCAAATTCTCTAAATGGTTCTGATTGCCACAATCTAAGTGTGTTTACTACACCATTTTCAAAACCAACTACTGGCATATCATATGGTACTGCCTTTACTTGTTGGTCTCTAAATTTAACTATTTTCGCATCAGAGTCTACTCTGATTGACCAGCCGTCACCATCTTTTATCCAGCTATCGCCGTATTCTACTTGGAAGCCATTTTCGATTGCTTGTTTAAAGATACCTTCACGATATCTAACACCGTAACCATATAGGCTTAGTTTTTGGCTGGCAGCTGAATCTATGAAGCATGCTGCTAGTCTTCCTAGACCACCATTACCAAGGGCTGCATCATCTTCATAGTCTTCTATTTCTTCAAAGTCTATGCCCATTTCATTTAAAAGTTCTTTTACTTCATCATAGATTCCTAGGTTGATAAGGTTATTTCCTAGAGATCTACCAATTAAGAATTCTGCTGATAGATAGTAAGCTTTTCTTTCTTTTCTAACTTTTTGCTTACTTCTTCTCCAATCTTGGTTGATTAGTCCCATGATTGTATCGCAAAGGGCATCATATCTGTCCTTATCTGATGTATCTTCAAAGCTTTTTAAAGTAATTCTTTGAAGATTTTCCATGTACTGATCAGCAAATTTTTCCTTAACTAACTTATTCATTAAATCCTCCCGTAAGTTTTTGCCATCTTTTCATATTTTTCAGCGATTTTCTTATCGAAGTCGCTTTCTACCGCTCTCCAATCCCAGTTTCCACCTACGATACCCGGACAGTTTATCCTTGCCTCATTGCCAAGGCCGAATAGGTCTTGGATTTCAAACATACATACGTCTGATACTGATGCCATAAGATTTCTTGCTATTGTCTCTCTTATGTTCTCATCTTTTTCATCTTCACCGATTCCAAAATATGTCCTTATAAGTTCTAATAAATGTTCGTCAGCATTATCTAAGAATCCTTGAAGAGTGTCAGAGTCGTGGGTTGATGCGTATACCATTGAGTTTCTCTCGTAATTGTGTGGTAAATATTCGCTATCAAAATTATCACCGAAGGCAAATTGTATTACCTTCATGCCTGGGAAGGCATAGTGGTTTATCAAATCTTCTACTTCTTTTGTTATAAAGCCTAAGTCTTCTGCTATATATTTTGCATCTGGATAGGCTTCTTTGATTGCATCGAAGAAGTCATAAGCTAATCCCTTTTCCCATTTTCCGTATCTTGCTGTATCGTCTGTTGCTGGTATGGCATAGTAAGCTTCAAATCCTCTAAAGTGATCTAGTCTTAGTATATCATAAAGTTTGAGGCAGGCTCCAATCCTTCTTTTCCAAAAATCGAATCCTTCAACATCCCTCATGTATTCCCAGCGGTAGATAGGGTTGCCCCAGAGTTGTCCATCTTCTGAATAATCATCTGGAGGCGCTCCACCAACTACTATAGGTCGTTTTGTTTCTTTATCAAGTTTAAGTATTTCATAATTAACCCAAGCATCTGCAGAATCATAGGCTACATAAATTGGAAGATCGCCTATTATCTCGATTTCATGCCTATTTGCAAATTCTTTTAATTTATTCCATTGTTTAAAAAATTCGTATTGTAAATAGACATAGAAATCTATTAATTCTTTATTTTCTTTTTTAAATTCATCTAGGGCAGATTTTTTTCTATTTCTAAGATCTTCATCCCAAAATTCCCAAGACTTATCAAGGTTATCTTTCTTAATAGCCATGAATAGGGCGTAATCTTCTAGCCAATTAGCTTCCGCTTTTCTAAATTCTTTGATTTCCTTGGCGTATTTTTCTTTTGCATTTTTATAAGCTATTTCTAAGACCCTATATCTTACATTGTAGAGTTTAGCATAGTCTATTTCTCTTTCGTTCCCACCAAAATCTATATTTTCTAGGTCTTCTTTTTCTAAAAGTCCATCTTCTATTAACATATCTAAGTCTATAAAGTATGGATTGCCTGCAAAGGATGAGAATGATTGGTAAGGGCTATCTCCGTAGGAGGTTTGGCCTAGAGGTAGGATTTGCCAGTATTTGGCTCCACAATCATTTAGATAATCTACAAAGTCATAGGCTGCCTTTCCAAAGGTGCCGATACCATAATTTGATGGCAGTGAAAATATTGGCATGATTATGCCATATGATCTGTCTAATCTTTTTTGTTGTTTATTCATAAATATTCCTTTCAAAATATATTAGGCCTGTATAGGTCCTTAGACTCTTATCAAAATCTTCTAGGTAGAAGGAATGTCTTCTGCCCCAGCTTGATACGACTAGTTCATGCTTATCATTTTTCTTATTCATCTCTGTTATAACTAGGCCGTGGTGGCTCATTATATCTATGTCCCTGCTTAGCCAATTTATAAAGATAACAGGAGAGTCTTTAGCCAAGGCTTCTTCTATGAAAGCAATCTTTTTTTCTAAAGATACCTTCTTAAGGAGGTTTTCCTCAAGAATCCTGTAGGATAAACCTAGGTTCATCTGATGATTTAAAATTCTTATCCTCCTAAGAAGAGAACTGGCTGTGGGAACCCCATTTGCTTTGGGTCTTAGCCTTCTATAAAATTTATATTGCATATCATTGTAGGTTTTAAAATCTACAAGTCCCCTTTCAAACATGTAAAAATATACATTGGTAAAGGCTGTCACCACACAGGCCCTATCCCTAAAAAACTTGGATAAACCAAGTTCTTTAAGCCATTCCTGATGGCCACCATAGTAGGTCGCACCTTCCTTTAGGACGGGGACAAAATAATTACTCTCTTTAATCTTCATCTCCGATATCAATCTCCTCTATAGTATAACTTTTATCTTCCTTCTCTTTAATCTTGGCATCATCAAAGTTCTTTTCCTTAAGCTTGTTATTAATCTTTTCTAGATAGAGGGTGTAAAATACTGATACAACTGGTATTGATATTAGCATACCCCAAATTCCAAACAAGGATCCACCTATAGTTACAGATGCCATTACCCAAACAGCAGGAAGGCCTATTGCATCGCCTGCTATATAAGGGAAGATTAGGTTTTCTTGGATCTGTTGAATGATAACATTATAGGCCAAAAATATAAGGGCCTTAAATGGTGATTCAACAAAAATCAATATTGCTGAAAATCCAGTACCAAAGATTGGACCAAAAATTGGTATAAGGTCTGATATACCGACCACTATCGAAATAATTGGCGCATTTGGTATCTTAAATATCTTCATACCTATAAAGGTGAGGACAGATAGGCAAAGTACTGATATCATCCTTGAAAATACATAATCCTTGAAGGTGTTATAGGAAAGTGATAAGACCTTGTTGATATAGTCAGCCCTTTCCTCGCTAAGCAAAGCGTAGATAAGTCTTGTGCCATTTGTCTTAAGCATTTTCTTATAGACTAATACAAAGATAGAGAAAACTATCATTGTAAAAATCCCAATTACACCGCTGGATACTGAGTTTAAAAATCCTGTAGCCTTGGAGAAAAGGTCAATATCATTGCCATCTATAAATGAAAAGATAGCATTTCTAACATTGTACCAACCCACACCGCTAAAGGCATTCATGAATTTATTAGCGTAAGGCTCTGTCAATTCATGTTTTTTTAGAAAATGATAGGTTGAATTTACAAAGTCTGGCCACCTGATAGAGAAGGTATAGACAATCTTAACCATAGATGGGATCAAGATATTTATGAGTATTACTAGAAAAGCTATGAGCAAGACCCATGATATGAGGATTGATGAAATTGATATAAGCTTTCCATGCTTAGAATTCTTATCAAGGGAATGTAGCTTCCTCTCAAAAAAGTTGGTTGGAATGCTCATCATAAAGGCCAGGGCACCGCCAATAATAAAGGGCGATAAGACCGCATAGAGAGTAGAAAAAGCCTTAGACACTTCTCCTATATAAAATAATCCAAAATACAATAAAATTCCTATAACAACTACCTTGAGTAGGTTCCTAGATTGCTTGTCTAATTCTTTCATTCTTACTTCCTTTTTTTTATAATTCATATTCATTTTACCATTAATTGTGATAATAGTTAAGAAAATGTTATAATAAAATAAAGGAGTAATTATGAAAAGGTGTTTTATAATAGCTGGCGGAAATTTTGACGGCTTTTTTGATGAAATATGTGAAAATGATTTGGTGATTACAGCTGATAAAGGCTTTCGTTATGCGGAGATGGAGAAAATAAAAATTGACTATGCCATAGGAGATTTTGATTCGACAGATAGGCCTGATTTTAAAAACATCATAGCCCTAAATCCTATTAAGGACTTCACAGACACAGTCGCAGCCATAAGGCTTGCAATAGATAAGGGCTATAGGGAAATTATAATCTATGGTGGCCTAGGAGGACGAGAATCTCATACGATTTCAAATATAAAAACCCTCCTCCATTTTAAGAAAAAGGGTGTAAATATTTCTCTAAAGGCAAGGGGCAAGGAAATTTTTGTCATAGATTCTAACTTTTCTTATAAATTCAATGATAAAGATTTTTATGTATCAATTTTTGCCCTAAATGAAGAGTCCATCCTTTCGATAGACGGTCTTGCCTATGAGCTTGACTCTTATAAAATGAGTCTTGATGATAGCCTGGGAGTTTCTAATCAGACTAAGGGATGCGATTTTAAAATTAGCTTGGATGCGGGCTATTTGCTAATAATTTTTGAAGATTTTTCTATATAAAAAGCTAGCAGGCCTAGGCCGCTAGCTTTTTTCTATATATCTTTTAAATTTTCTGCTCTTATTTCTTCGTAAGTTTTTTTCCTTAAATTTTCTATTTCTTCTTCACTGATATTTTTATTTTTAAGTTTCTTTTTGGTATTATCTGTCACAAGTGTGTAGATCACAGTTGCAAGCGGTATAAAGGCAACCATACCAAATACTCCGAAGAGTCCCCCGCCTATTACTACTGAAACAAAGATCCAAATAGCAGGTAGGCCTTGGTGCTTGCCTATTACAAGTGGATAAAATATCTGTTGTTGGACTTGTTGTAATATTAGGATAAATATCAAAAATATAAGAGCCTTGGCTGGCGAATAGATAAATATCAAAATCATACCGATGGCTGTTGCTGAAAATGCTCCAATGTATGGAATAATATCAAAAGCTCCCATAAGAATTGAAATCATGCCAGCTGATGGCAACCTTAGGATGAGCATTCCTATAAAGCAAGCCACACCTAGGGCAATGCATGATAAGATTTTAGTTTCAAGAAACCTTGAAAATGATGCATAGGATAGTTTTGATACATAGATTATATTTTTGGCTACATCTATTGGAAGATGGGCAAAGATAAATCCTGTTATCCCATCTGCAAGTCCATTTCTATTTAGGCTGACATATATTGAAAAAATAAAGCCGATACCAAGGGCTAGGATTCCTTGTGATACTGTATTTATAATTGATCCAGTCTTATTCAGTATATTTGATTCTGAATTTAAGAAATCTTGCAAGAAACCTGTCACAGTCCTACTTATCCCATCTAAATCTAGACTTTGAATCTTAGTTTCTAAAATATGGCTGGCCTTTTCTAAAAACTTGTAATCATCCAAAAAATCTACAAGCGAATCAAAAAATACGGGTATATTTTCGCTAAGCTTGGTAATTGCCCTGGAAAGCTCTGGTATTAAAACTGTTAGGACTATTGTCACCATTGCAAAAAATATTATCCATGAAATTGCCAAAGATAGGGTGAGGCTTAGGTTTTTATTTTTCTTAAAAACATCAAATCTTGATAAAAGGTCATTGTGAAAAAAATTGACCGGAAGATTTATTATAAAGGCTATAACCAATCCGTAAACTAGAGGCCTAAAAACCTGATAAGCCCTTGATAAAAATTCTCCAATCTTATCTATATAAAAAAATCCAAAATATATAGCTATCAGACAAAATCCTACAAATATGTAACGTCTTGTCTTGCTATCGAGTAAATCTCTCATATTCTATCTCCATACTAAGAGGCCCGCTTAGCAGGCCTTATTTTTAGTAATTATTTTGCTTTTTGTCAGCGTCAGAATTTGCTTGTTGTTTTTCTTGGTATTCTTTTCTTGTTAGAACATCCACAACATCCACATTTATTGTCACTACTTCAAGACCAGTCATCTCTCTAACATTAGAACTTACTACTCTTTGAATGTTGTTAAAGATTTCCCTAGCATTTTTGCCATATTCGATTATTACATCTAGGTTAATCTTTGCTTCTCTTTCTCCAACTTCTACATTAACACCTGCAGTTCTCCTATCGCTGGAGCCAAAAAATGATCCTATAGAATCAGCAATATTACCCTTCATTTCAAGGATACCATCCACTTGATTAATGGCAATTCTAGCAATCTTAGCAACTACCTTATCTTCTATGATAAGCTTGCTTTCTTCATATTCCAATTCTCTACCATCATTTAGGTCTTTTTTTATTTCTTTATTTAGATTATCTGTCATGTCTACTCCTTAATTTACAATTTTCCTAATTATTTGAAGCACTCTTACATCTTTATCAAAATAAGCTCCGATCAAATAGCCTATTACCATCACTAACCAGATTCCCAAGGTCTTGAAAAAACCAAAGTTAAATAGGCAAATAAGGGTGATGAGGCTAAGGATTGTAGAGTTTATTTTCCCTTTGTTTAATCGATAGAAAGCAAGAAGAAATTTTTTATTGTTTTCTCTATTATCAAGCTTTCTCATCTCTACATCATATATAGTATGATTTGTATCCTTGTTAATTTCTTCCATATTCTCTCTTCTCTTTTTGCTTTTCCTTCTTTTCAATCTTTAGGTCGATTTTTATATCATCAATTCCTGTAAGATTGTTTAAGCCCTTTTTTATCTCTTCTCTTACTCTTTCGGCAAGCTTGTCGATTGCTTGATCTGAATAGTCATCTGCTAAGATTTTTGCCTCAAGCTTGTTATTGTCAATAATTTTAGCCCTTGCCTTTATGGTTTCAAGTCCTAAAAACTTATTAACTGAGGATTTTATCGAAGATTCTAGAGATCTTTGGGCTATAAGCACACTTCCCTTTTCATCTTCAATCAAGACGTCAAATCCCTTGTTGGAATTTTGTCTAAGTACAATAAGCAAAACTATTGCAAAACCTATGAGTAAGATGCCTACAGCCATGAAAAAGAATTGAACAAAGGCTTCATTAGATACTAGTCTATAAAGATATTCATTGTAGACAAAGGCTTCAAAAACAGCCTGGCCATCAATTCCAAAGGCCAAAAATAAGGCTCCTAAGAGGATTAAAACTATTAACATCAAAGAATAGAGAAATTTCATTAATTTTCCCATATTTTTCTCCTTAGGGTATAAATACCCTTGTTTTTTTCCTTTTAATCATCTTCTTCTAATTCTAAATTAAGGTCTAGCCATACTTCATCAAGGTCATCTCTTTTTTCCTCAAGATCTTTGATTTCTTTAAAAACTTGGGCGACCCTATCTTGGTCGTTATAAAAGCCCTCAGCAAGGCTTTCTTTTGTGAGGTCTTTGATAAGGAGGTCGGTTTCCTTCATTTCCCTTTCTATGTCTCTAATCTTGTTCTTTTTAGCCTTAATTTCGTTTTTCTTTAGCTTTTCCTTTTTTCTTTCCTTTTTGATTTGGGTCTTGCTTACTACTTGTCTTTCTTCATCTGTCAGGCTTGCTTCCCTTAGCTTTTCCCTATAATAATCGTAGTTGCCTAAGTAAAGATCAATCTGGTCATTTTTCATATCTAGGATTTTGCTTGCGATTTTATTTAAGAAATACCTATCGTGGGAAATTATCAAAAGAGTCCCCTCAAAATCTAGGATGGCATCTTCTAGAATTTCCTTTGAGTCAATATCCAGGTGGTTAGTTGGCTCATCCATGAGGATGAAGTTACAATCTGATATCATTAGCTTAAGGAGGGATATCCTAGCCCTTTCCCCACCGGATAGTTCGCTAATCTCTCTGAAGACATCATCATCGTAGAACATAAATTTGGCAAGGTAGGACCTTATTTCAAAATTTGTAAGCCTTGGGTAAGCCTCTCTTATCTCATCAAAGATGGTGTTTTCTAAGTTTAGAGATTTTTGCTCTTGGTCAAAGTAGCCTATGTTTACAGATTGGCCAAGCTTGACATTGCCTGCATCCGGCATCTCTTCCTTGAGGATTATTTTAAAAAGCGTGGTCTTACCTACACCATTATCTCCGATTATGGCTGCCCTTTCATTTCTATAAATATCAAAGGAAATATTTTTGAAAATCTCCCTATAGTCAAAGGATTTGGCTAATTTATCTACCTTTAGGACATCCATGCCTGATTGTATTCTTGGGCTAAATTTAAGGCTCATGGTGTCCTGTAGTTCGATTGGCTTTTCCATTTTTTCCATCTTATCTAGGAGTTTTTGCCTAGACCTTGATTGGGATATACCTCTTTTTCTCTTAGAGCCTCCCAGGTTTTTGAGTCTGTCGATGATTTCTTCTTGGCGTTCGATTTCTTTTTGCTGGCTCTTATATTGGTGGAGGTAGACGTCTCTGTCTTTTTTCCTCTGGGTCATGAAGCTGGTGTAGTTGCCATTATAGGATGTAAGCCTTCCATATTCTAGGACCATCATCTTATTTACTGTGGCATCTAAAAAATACCTATCGTGGGATATTATTATTACTGTGCCCTGGTAGTTTTTGATGAAGGTTTCTAGGAAGTTTATTGCCTTTATATCTAGGTGGTTGGTTGGCTCATCTAAAAGGAGAAGGTCTGGCTTTTCTAATAAAAGACCTGCTAGCTCTACCCTTGCCTTTTGTCCACCTGATAAAACAGATATTTCCTTATCGAAGTCCTCCCTATCAAAGCCCATGGCTGTTAGGGTTCCTTCTAGCTCACTTTTGATGGCATAGCCATTTTTCTGGTGAAAAAGGTCAGATTTTTTTGTGTACTCATCCATTATCTGGGCAAGTTTTTCATCATCCTTTTCCTGGCTCATCTTTTTTTCAAGCTCTCTTATCTCTTCTTCAAGCCTTATCATATCATCAAAGATGGCTAGACAATATTCATAGATTGTCATATGGCTATCTATGCTTAAAATCTGCTCAAGATAGCCTACTTTAACTTCTTGGGGGATAAAGATTTTTCCCTCATCTGCTCTTAAGTTTCCTGTTAATATATTAAAAAGGGTAGACTTGCCAGCCCCGTTGATTCCAACTAGTCCTGCCTTGTCCCCCTTTTCTAAATTAAAACTTAGGCCAGAAAATATTTCCTTACCGGGATATTCTTTGGCCAAGTTTGATACGCTTATTACATTCATCTAAAATATAAAATCCTCTGGTGAATTCATAAAATATGTTAGGGTAAATAGAGATTCATCTAGGTGAACTGATTCTATTACCACTCCATTTTTTACCTTTAGGTCTACTGGTGAGAAGTTCCAAATACCTTTGATTCCGCCTTCGCAAAGTATATCCGCTATTTCTTGGGCTACTGTTTTTGGTGTTGCTATTATACCTATATCTACCTTGTTATTTTTTAGGAAGTCTCCTAGGTCATCGATTTTTTGCACCTTTAATTCTTCGTGTGTGAATTCTTCCTTATCAAAGACTGCTTCAAATTCATAGCCTAGATCTCTAAAGGACTTGTATTGGTAGAGGGCATGTCCTATATTACCATAACCTATTAGGACTATCTTATAACTTTTATCTACTCCAATTATCTTTGATAATTCACCAATTAATTCCTTTACATTATAGCCATAGCCTTGTTGGCCGAAGCAACCGAAGTGGTTTAAATCTTGTCTAATTTGGCTGGCTGTAAGGCCTGTTATCTCGGATAATTCTTTAGAAGATACTCTGATTATTCCTTTTTCGTTGATGCTTTCCAAATACCTGTAGTATTTTGGAAGTCTCTTGATTACTGACAATGATATGTTTTGCTTGCTCATAAATTATCCTCCGCTTCCTTGTTCTTAGCCTCTTCTAAAAGATGAGTATTTAATATTTCCCTATCTTCATCTGTAAGCTTATCTGAATTCTTCTGACTATCGATCTCAGCTATTATTGCATTTAGCTTATCATCTCTTCTCTGCCTAAGCTCTTCCTCGCTAGCTTCTTTTATTTCTTCCTTAGGCTCTTGGTCCTTCCTTCTATGTAGGAGAGCGTTTATCATGTGGAAAAAGTAAACCACTATCAAGCATGAATAAAATATCAGCTGATTATTAGCTATGAAAAACTCGTTGTTTACGGCTAGGTTTGTGGGCAAGACCCTGACAAATCTTGCCAAGGCTGACAAACCGTGGATTGATAATAGCCCAAAGGCTAGGCTTGTGACTATGGCTGTAAGTATTGAATATCCTCTAGCATTTTTATCTAGGAGGACTGAAAAACTAAAAACTAGCATCAATATCCAGCTTAGGATAAAGGCGATATACCAGCTTAAGTTAAAAAACCATGAATCCACAAACCTTTGAGAGATAGTTAGAAGAAATAAGATGACTACCAAGAAGACAAGCTCAATGCTAAGTCTTCTTTCAAACTTATTTACCATCTATATCCTCCTATTTTTTTGATTTATATCTCTTTGTTGCGTCTAATATTTTCTTTCTTATTCTTAGATTATGTGGTGTAACCTCGATTAGTTCATCTTCTTCTACAAATTCCATCATTTCTTCTACACTCATCTTTTTAGCTGGTGTAAGGACGATGGCATCGTCATTTCCGCTTGCCCTGGTGTTGGTCATCTTTTTCTTTCTGCAGATGTTTACATCTATATCTAGACCCTTGGCATTTGATCCTACTATTAGGCCCTCATAGATTTCCTCACCTGGCTCTATGAATAATTGACCCCTAGATTGAGCTGCATTTAGACCGTAGGCTGTAGCTATTCCCTTTTCTGTGGCTATTAGGGAGCCTAATTGTCTCTTATCAAGGTCGCCCTTGTATCTATCATAACCTTCAAATTCGGTATTGAGGATGCCTGTTCCCTTGGTGTCGGTCATAAATTCTGTCCTGTAACCTATTAGTCCTCTGGCTGGTATTCTAAATACAAGTCTGGTGTAGCCAGATGATGATGGGTGCATATCAATCATTTCACCCTTTCTACGGCCAAGCTTATCTATAATTGATCCTGTGTATACCTCATCTACATCTACTGTTGCAATTTCAATTGGCTCTAGCTTTTTGCCATTTTCATCGCTCTTAAACATTACTTCAGGTTTTGATACTTGGAATTCATAGCCTTCACGTCTTAGGTTTTCAATAAGTACTGATAAGTGAAGCTCGCCCCTACCTGATACCTTGAAGGCTTCTGTTGTATCTGTTGGTTCTACTCTTAGGGAAACATCTGTTTCTGCTTCCTTAAGCAGCCTATCCCTAAGGTGTCTTGAAGTAACATATTTACCATCACGACCTGCAAATGGTGAATCATTTACCGAAAAGGTCATAGCTAGGGTTGGTTCAGATATTTTGGTAAATTCAATTGGTTCATGGTCTCCTTCTGTACCGATTGTATCACCTACATTTATATCTTCCATACCTGATAGGGCTACTATTGAACCAAATTTCGCTTCTTCTACTTCTACCCTGCTTAAGCCGTCAAATTCATAAATTGTGACTACCTTGGCCTTTACAAGCCTGTCTGGCTCATTGTAATTTGTGATTACCGCTTGGGCATTTTTCTTAATTATTCCGCATTCAACCTTGCCTATAGCTATGGTTCCTAGGTATTCATTATAATCTGTTGTTGAAACTAAGACCTTAAAACCTGTATCTTCTTCCGCTTCAAAAGCTGGTGTGTATTCTATAATTGTATCTAGAAGGTCTGTCATATCTTCCTTGACTACGCCCTTTTCAAGTGATGCCCAGCCATTTTTGGCTGATGCATAAACAATAGGACTTTCAAGGTAGGATTCATCTGCATCTAAAGATATGAATAGATCTAGGATTTCATCTTCTACCTCATCAATTCTTTCATCTGGCCTATCAACCTTGTTTATACAAATGATGGCAGGTAGACCTAATTCTATAGCCTTTTTAAGTACAAACTTAGTTTGTGGCATTGGGCCTTCGTGGCTATCTACTACAAGTACAACAGATTCAGCCATGTTTAGAACCCTCTCAACCTCTCCACCAAAGTCAGCGTGGCCTGGTGTATCTATAATATTTATTTTCATATCCTTATAGGATACTGCTGTATTTTTGGCAAGAATTGTAATACCACGTTCTTTTTCGATTGTATCAGAGTCCATGACTCTCTCTTTTACTTCTTCATTATCTCTGAATAAACCTGATGTTTTTAAAAGACCATCTACTAGGGTTGTCTTACCGTGGTCTACGTGGGCAATAATTGCTACATTTCTAACATCTTCTCTTAACATATTTCCTTCTTTCTTACTAACAAATTCTATCAATATATTATACCTAACGTTAATTAATTATCAATAATTATCAACAAAAAAAGTGCTTTTAATTTAGTTTATCAAAGCACTTCATATGTATATTAGACAAGCTATTGCATTTTCACAAACTACTATCCTGTCCGACAAAGATTCAACAAGTCTGATTCCCCTGCCATTTTCTGCAAATAAATCGACAGTCTGTTTCCTACAAATTCCACTACCCTCGTCTTTTACCTTTATATATGAATAGGTATCTGTAAGTTTGACACATATTTCTATAAGTTTAAGCCTATCTTTCATATTGCCATGCTTATAAGAATTGCTCGTCAATTCATCTAATATCAGCCTAAGTTTGAAGATATAATCCTGATCATAGTCCCTATCTTCTAACAAAGCTAAAAGCTTATCTCTAAATTTTTTTATATCTTTAAGGTCAGAATTTATGACCGTCCTAATTATCTCCATAGCCTCTCCTAACTACTTCATACCCGATTTTTATTTTTAATATCATATTTTTAAAATTTACAGAAAAAATAACAAATTTTAATTAGAATTGAAATTTTCTGTTACATTATAGAATTTACGGGTATAATGTAATTACAAGAAAAAATGAAAGGAGACATTCAATGAAATACGTTTGTACAGCATGCGGATATATTTACGATCCAGCAGAAGGTGATGTTGATAACGGAATTGAAGCAGGTACAGAATTTGATCAACTTCCAGAAGATTGGGTTTGCCCAGTATGTGGAGTTGGCAAAGACATGTTCGAAGCTCAAGAATAATAATACTAAAATAGAGGCCACAGGGCCTCTTTTTTTAGTAAGAATCTATATCATTTTTTTCTTTATTTCTAATTACTATTCCAATTGATATAAGTATGCTTATGACTAAAATTACAGCTACTATTACTACAGGCTTTTTAAGAAAACCTAGATAATCCCTTTCTTCTTCCTCTGCTGGTGCTAGGGCATAAATCTTACTTATATCATCATTATGGTTGGCCTTTACCTCTTTGGTGAGTCTTTTCTTAGGCTCTTCACTTTCTTTTTCTGGCAATCGAGCATTAGCTTTATTATCTTCACTTACATCTATACTTATTGACTTAATCTTATTTGCCGCTTCATTTTCAAGCTGTCTTTTCTGGCTAGGTGTCTTGGCCTCTTGTATCTTTTGGCTATAGTCCTTTATCACTTTCTCAGTCTTTTTATTGACCTGATTTGAAACAGTGCTTGTATTTGAATTATTAGCCTTGATTGTAACTTTGACTTCTTCTAATGCCTTGGCAAGATTTGAATTCTTATCTAGCTTTTCAACCAAATCATCTACAGCCTTTTGGACCTTTTCATAATCAGCCTTTTCTTTTTTGCTAACATCGCTTGCAGGCCCTGCCTCTTTCTTTGGACTTACATCTTTTGTGCTTTGCGCTTCTTTAGTTTCACTTTCAGGACTATTTGCTTCACCCTGCTTTTTAACTTCTTCTTTGACGGGCTCTTTTAAGGGTTGAACCTTTTCTTCTTCGAGGGTCTTAGTATCTTCTTTTATTTTTATCTTATCAGCTGGCTTTTCAACTTCTACTTCCTTTACAGGCTGTGTTTCTTCCTTAGGCTCAGCATCCTGGGCGTAGGATATACCTACAAAAGACAGGCTTAAGGCAGCGATTAAGAATATTTGTAAGATTTTTTTCACGGCCTTAAGCCTCCTTTCTAAATCAGTCGCTATCTAGCTGATCATCTGATGAATACCAGCCTTTTCCAATAATTGATGAAGTATTTAATATAGTTATAAAGCAATATGGGTCAACCTTTTTGATAAAGGACCTAAATCTTGCCTGTTCAAATTTGCTTGTCACACACAAGAATACAGAAATATCACTTCCTGCATATAGGCCCTTGGCACTTATCACAGTTGCCGACCTATTTAAGTCTACTTTTATAAACTTGCCAAGCTCTTCTGTCTTTGAGCTTATGATTATAAATAATTTGGCCTCATTCATTGACCCTATCATTACATCTACGCAAATCCCCTTCATGAGCAAGCCTAGGATTGAAAATAATCCAATCTCAACTCCGAATATCTTGATGGCTGCTATGGTGAAAAGCGAATCTACCACTAGAAGGGCTTTTCCTACCTGAAGAGAGGAGTATTTTTTAATTATCATCGCTATTATATCAGTACCCCCACTTGATGCAGCTAGATTAAATAAAATAGCTGATCCAACTGATGACATGAGGAGGGTAAAGATTAATTCTAGCATCTTATTGCCAGTTAGGGATTGATGAATGGGAACAATTCTTGCTAAAAGCAAGGCTGTTAGGGAATTAAGTATGGCCACATAACCTGTTCTTATGGTAAATTTCTTGCCAATCACAAAAAATCCAATTACCAATAGAACTAAGTTATAGAATAGGGTAATCTGTGGCCTTGTAAAGGGAACAAACATGGATGTGATGATACTCATACCCTCTACCCCACCTATTACAAAGGAGTTTGGATATTTGAAAAAATGAGTACCACAGGCCATTAGTATTGATGCAAAACTCATCCAGAAAAATCTGTATTCCTTTGATAGAGTATTTCTCTCATCTACATTTTTGGCTTGCATCTGTTTGCTTTCTTGATTGTCAAAAGATTGGTTGTCTTTCAATTTTCTTCTCCATCATTAAATATTTACAAGTCTAGTATATGTTACAATTATACAATGAACCAACTTTTATGCTAGGTATATTAAGCAAAGTTGGCTCATTTATAATTTTTATATTCTATTAGTCGTTTGAATAGTTATCAAAGTAGCCTTGGATTAGGACTACTGGTGTTCCCTTATCTCCTGAACCTGAGATTAGGTCTGATAGAGAACCTAATAGGTCAGTAATTTGTCTAGGTGTAGTACCTAGGGTCTTATTCTTATCTGTGTTTTGGTCCTTTTCTTTGACCATCTTTTTAAATCTCTCTGCAGCTTCTTCGCTAGATAAACCGGTTAATTCATTGTCAGCTACATATTTTAATTTAAGCTCATTTGGTGTACCCTTTAGACCTTCTGTAAAGCCTGGTGATACAACAGGATCTGCTAACTCCCAAATATGGCCTACTGGATCTTTGAAAGCTCCATCGCCATAAACCATAACCTCAATATTTTTGCCAACTACTTCGATAATGTTTTTTTGAAGTCTTTCAACAAAATCTTGAGCATCTCTAGGAAATAGCTTAACAACTTCACCTGTAGATAGGTTTGAACCTAAAAGTCCATAAGAAGGATTGTATCCTGAACCATCTACTGGTCCATCAAGTATCTCATCAAGCTTAAGGATAGTCTTACCACCTGCTTCTACAAGTTGTCTTTTAACTAATTCTCTATTATGAATAGAGCTTACTAAAACATTGTCTGTAAATTTAAGAGCATCTACCGGATTGTTTAAAAAGTGAATTTCAGAATTTGGTGCAAGTTCCTTGTAAAATTCTGGATAATCCATACCAGTAAATAAGTGCTTATAATCTCCAGCAACCTCTCTAAATTCCTCAAGAGAAAGGACATCCTTGTAAGGATTTATATTAGAATTAAATAAATCCATCTCATCCATAAGTAGGTTACCTACTTCATCTGATGGATAGGATAGACAAATGTGAAGCTTTTTGCCAGATTTAGCAAAAGATTTAAGCAAAATAGAAAATCTATTTCTACTAATGATAGGAAATAGAATCGCAACCTCATCAGCCTCAAACTTATTATCAAAATCCTTAGCTATTTGATCAGAATTTGCATAGTTTCCTTGGCTTCTAGCCAAAAGAGACTCAGTAACCGCAATTACATCCCTGTCGTGAAACTTAACTTCTTTAGATACTTCTTTAACCATGTTGGTGACAATTTCTACTAAATCATCACCTGTTTTAATGATTGGTGCCCTAAGGCCCATCGCTGTTGTTCCAATTATTCTTGACATTATTAATCCCCTTTCATGGAAATTATACATCCGTTTTAAATAAATTTAAATAGTCTATAAAGCTAAATTTTAAATTAATTTATATTTCTAAAAAAACTAAAAATTTCTAAAAAATCTAGCTCTTAGCATCAAACTTTTCCTTGCATTTTGGGCACCTAACCTTAATCTTGCCCTTGTTTTTAGGAATCCTAAGTTTCTGTCCGCAGGATGGACAGGTTACATAATTATAGGCCCCATCCTTTTTATTTCCCCTATTAAAAACGCCCTTGATAGGATTTATAACACTATCTAAAAACATCCTATTTTCCTTGCTCCTCTTTATAGAATTAGCGCTCATTGACCTAAATATAGCGTAAATTACAATAAGAGAGGATATGATATTAATAATAGATGAATTGGTAAAATAAGCCAAGATAAGAAGACCTATAGCCAGGCAAATTAAAAATATACCATATTCATCAATTCCATTTCTTTTTTCCACCTAATCACCCACAATCTCTTCCATAACTTTGGCAATATCACCATTTATAACATAATCAGCACGGCTATCCCTACTAGTAGGGTCCTTATTTATAAGGATAAGCTTATGTCCCCTATAAAAATCTATAAGGCCAGCTGCTGGATAAACAACCAAGCTAGTCCCGCCGATAATCAAAACATCAGCATTAGCAATAAGATTAATAGCGTAGGAAATATTATTTTGATCAAGACCTTCACCATAAAGAACAATATCAGGTCTAACAAGACCACCACACTCATCATAGTGAGCCTCTTTTTCAAAAGATTTGACATATGCGAGGTCAAAATTCTTCCCACACTTAGTACAATAATAATCTCTCAAATTGCCATGAAGCTCGATAACATTTTGACTACCTGCCTCTTGGTGGAGACTATCCACATTTTGAGTAATCACAGCCTTAAGTTTGCCCATCTTCTCAAGCTTAGCTAGGGCATAATGGGCAGGATTTGGCTTAATACCATCAAGCATAAGATTATCCTTGCAATAAGTCATAAACTGGTCAGGATGATCAACCAAAAACTCATGGCTAAGCATATATTCAGGTGAATAACCAGAGTTATTCTCCCTATTATAAAGGCCAGTAGCAGATCTAAAGTCAGGCACACCTGATGCGGTAGAAACCCCAGCCCCTCCAAAAAATACTATATTGTTAGAATCATCTATAATTTTTTTAACTTCCTTAATTGTATCCATGATAATCCTTTCTATACATTCATTATAATCTTAATAAGCCATCTTACAAGAAAATAAGCTTAAGATTTTACAAAGTAAAAAATATATGGTATCATAATTCTAGACCCGAAAGGCAAGTAGAGTCTTATTTATAAAAATAATAAAAAAATCGATGAAAATATTTGACAAATTAGTTTATACATCGTATACTATAATAGTCAGTGGTCACCGGGGTGTGGCGCAGCTTGGTAGCGCGCGTGTTTTGGGAACATGAGGTCGAAGGTTCGAATCCTTTCACCCCGACCAGATAAAAATAAGCAATCAGAAATGGTTGCTTATTTTTTTATATAAAATTGAACTAAATATGAAAGGATGTAATCCTTTTACCCATAAAGGCCCCTTGATTTGGGGACTTTATGCCGAAAACTAGTGCACTTAAACATCCATTGAGTTTGGATGTTTAAGGAGAAAAATCAGTGCGGTAGCAAGAAAAGCTTACGAAGTAAGCGGTTTTCTCAGCACGGAAGAGTTTGCGTAGCAAACGGATTTTCGTACGTACAGATAAAGGCAATCAGTGATGGTTGCTTTTTTATCTTTTAAAATATAATATTTTTACAAATTTGGTATCGTTTGCCTTGTAGTGTTTAAGGAGTGACCATATGAAAAAACTTGTATTTTTTCTTATTACAATTTTTGCCCTAACAGCTTGTTCTAATAACAAAATTAATAATGAAGCTAATATGAATTCTAATGAGAATGTAAAGTGGGATTTGATTCCTATGATCGTTATTAATGATAAGCTCTATTTATATTCAGGAGAAAAGAAAGTCTACGATGAGCTGACAGATTTTGATGGAGAAATTGGTTCTGAAGTTGAAAGTACTTCAAAACACACTAAAAACAACCAATCAAATTTCGACACAGGTTTCAAATACAAAATCCTAGATGAAGGAAAAACCATCAATCTTTACATAGATGATAATAAGATGATAATTTTTAAGACGGAAGAAGACAGGAATTAGCCAATTCTATCCTAAAAATTTTCAAATCTAAAAACACAAGCTGAGCATAGGAGCTTTGACCTGAACCCGTAAACACGGAATA
>NZ_JBGMEF010000028.1:0-10312 GCF_046365475.1 Anaerococcus kampingae | reverse complement strand
GTACTATTTATTGTATCCATACCACAGTTTTCAAAGAACAATGGCTCGTTAGCCTATCAAAACACATTGAAAGCTCAATATGCTTTGATGGAATAACAAACCTCCCTGTTCGGGAAGCGTGGAATAGTATGGCACGCTTCCACGAAAGGAGAGAGGATATTACTTAATTTCAAATGACAGAATCTTTGTAATCAGTCTGGTTTCCATTCTTCCACGTAAGACTTCATCAACGACCATACTTTGATTGCCATATTCATCTTTCATAAGTCGTAGGGAACGCTTCGTTATGTACCCTCTGTAATGATGTAGAATCTGGTTAATCGCTTCGGTATCGCCATCTGTTGCCTTTACAATGAGAGGAAAGGGAATCATAGGATATTGTGTTTTCATTCTTCAAATTCCTCCATAAACTTTTTAATTAAGGCTAGTCCACTGGTTCTATGCCGATAGACAGTAGAACGGTTCAATTTCAACAGGTCTGCAATTTCTGAATCGCTCATGTCCATAAAGTAAAACAGCAGTAGAATTTCACGTTTCTTGTCTGGCAACTCACGTAATGCTTCACTCAACAAATCATTTTCAACGCCTACTGATAACCCATTGAGTGTAAAAATCTGAAAGTCAGTTGAATAGTTATCTGTTGTCGCAAACTGGCTAACAAGATAATCGCCAACATCCGAAAAGGACACCTCACGCTTTGCAATCCTTGAAAGATAAAGCATATAATTCTTTCGCTCGTCTTCCATAGCACGTTTACAGATATAGTCAAACTGATTTTCTATTGTGGTCTGAAAAGAAGATGGTTTCATGTTTCTCACCCCCTTTCTGTCTAGGAAAGGAAGTGAGCCTTGCTCGTTTATCTCCTTTCACTCTTAGTCCCAATGTGAAAGGGGGATTTGTTGCATTACTGATAAATAAACTTTGTAAAAAAGTTCTGAATAGCCAAAAAAGCATATAAACAGATTTATTTCTCTGTTTACATGCTTCTGTTATTCTATCTATATGATTTATAAAACCACATTGGTGGACGTACTTATCTATTGCAGATAGACGACTTTTTTTGATAAATACTCAATGTGGGGAACTTGATTGTATGTGATATACTTCATGGCGACTTTGACCTCCAACAAACCGCCATTTGGAAGTAAGATACAATATTTTAACAGCATAAATAGCACTACCATATAACGGTCTTTTTTATTGGCGTTTAGTAGTGCTTTTTATTAAATATGAACCTATAAACTATATAACACGTTTTTCTATACCTGTTTTTAATTCAGTAGGAACAATAAAATGTATAGAGGTGGTCTACTATGCGTAAAAAAGAAGATAAATATGATTTTAGAGCCTTTGGTTTAGCCATTAAAGAAGCTCGATTGAAACGAGGTTTAACTCGTGAACAAGTGGGAGCATTGATTGAAATTGACCCACGTTACTTAACTAATATTGAAAATAAAGGGCAACACCCCAGCATACAAGTTCTTTATGACCTTGTATCGTTACTTCATGTTTCCGTTGATGAATTTTTCTTACCTGCTAATAACTTGGTAAAAAGCACCCGACGATTACAGATAGAGAAATACATGGATAGCTTTACAGACAAAGAACTATCCTTAATGGAATCTTTAGCCAGCGGTATCAACGAAGCAAGAAACATCGAAGACTAATTAAAAGAATCCATACATAACGGAAAGAGCCGATAAAATGAGATTGTATTAATCTCATTTTATCGGCTCTGCGTCTTTGCGTCTGGCTCTGTAATCACAGTTACTTTGAACTGCTTTATTTCAATTAAATTTTCTTGTCTGCATTTCGGACAATAGAGGGGGAATTTTTTTAATTCAGTATCTTCCCTTATCTTTAATCGTGTTTTATTTCCACATACAGGACACAATATCCACTTGTAGTTTATAATAACTATCTCCTCCTTTACACTTTAATTCAAATCTTTATTAAAGAATATTTCATCTTATTTAACAAGAAACCATATTTATATAACAACATAAAATACACTAAGTTATTTTATTGAACATATATCGTACTTTATCTATCCTACTATTTGGACGACGGGGCTGGCAAACAGGTTCACCGGTAGTAACATGGTACCCTTTTAACTCTGTTAAACAAACACTACGTCCATTTGTAAAGAAAGTTAAATCACTACGATATTCTTGAATACATCGAGCAGGGATTTCTCCACTAAGAATGACCTCATTATTTTTCAATTGAGTGTCTACGATGTTCGCACAATATTTAGGAGCATCGTTGTATGCTCGTGAAAGATATTCCTGTGGCGCATAAATTTTAAAACTAAGATATGGCTCTAACAATTCTGTTCCAGCTTTTTTTAAGACTTGTTCCAATACAATAGGAGCAAGCATTCGAAAATCTGCTGGGGTACTAACAGGGCTATAGTATAAGCCATACTTAAAACAGATTTTACAATCCGTCACATTCCAACCATATAATCCTTGTTCGCAACCATAGCGTATCCCTTCCATAACTGCATTTTGAAATGATTGATTTAAGTATCCAAGAGAAACCGAGCTCTCATACTGCATTCCACTTCCCAACGGAAGCGGTGATACAGATAAACCAATGGAAGCCCAGAAAGGATTTGGCGGCACTTCGATGTGAATGGTATATTCTGCATTTTTTAACGGTCTCTCCATATAAATGACTGTAGGCTCTTTTAGTTCTATCTCCACATGATACTTTTCTTGCAACAGTGCACTAATCACTTCCATTTGTACTTTCCCTAAGAAAGAAAGTATAATTTCATGTGTCGTAGAATCCACGTAATATCGTAGAAGCGGATCACTATCTGAGATTTCCAAAAGGGCATCAAGCAACATTTCTCTCTGTTCAGGTTTACTCGGTTCAACAGTTGTTTGTAGTAGAGGGTGCGGATTTTCAATCTTTTTTCTCTGTGGCAATAGTTTTGTATCTCCAAGAACACTATTTAACTTCAAAAACTCATTTTGCAAAATAACAATTTCTCCAGAATAAGCTCTATCAATCTTACATAATTCACCATTTATTGAAGTATACATTTCTGTAACTTTTATTTTTTCTTTTTCTGATACTCTAACCGAATCTCGTAAATGTAGTACTCCACTATAAAGGCGTATATATGCAAGACGTTGTCTTTTTTTTGTATATTCAATTTTGAAAACATTTCCGCAAAGTTCAGACGGACCTCGATGTGTTGATGAATAAAATTTATTCGTAATCACTTCTATAAGGTTATCAATCCCTATATTGTTTTTTGCACTTCCGTGATAAACAGGGAACAGGGAACAATTATGAAATCTTATGCTTTCCTCTTGTTCGAGTTCCAATGCTTCTAATGATTTACCGGACATATATTTCTCTAAAAGGTCATCGTTTCCCTCTATTACCGTATCCCATTGTTCAGATTCGGTAAAGTTCGTCACACACATATTAGGATACAGTTCTACCTTCTGTTTGATTACAATTTCGGCAGAAAGTTTCTCTTTAATATCCTGATAAACCGTTGATAAATCAATTCCATTTTGGTCAATCTTATTGATAAAAAAGATTGTGGGAATCCCCATTTTCCTAAGTGCATGAAATAATATACGAGTTTGTGCTTGTACGCCATCTTTTGCAGAAATCAGTAGAATTGCCCCATCTAAAACTGATAATGAACGATATACTTCTGCTAAGAAATCCATATGTCCTGGCGTGTCTATGATGTTCACCTTCGTATTTTCCCACTGAAAAGAGGTTATTCCTGTCTGAATTGTAATTCCTCTCTGACGTTCTAAAAGCGTATTATCCGTCCTCGTTGTACCTTTGTCCACGCTTCCTAATTCTGTAATCGCTCCACTGTTATATAATAAGCTTTCTGTTAAGGTAGTTTTTCCTGCATCAACATGAGCTAAAACTCCAATATTAATAATTTTCATGTGATTTTCCTCCATTCAAAAACCCAAAAGGGCATAAAAATCCCAGTGATAAATACTTTTATCACTGGGATTTTTATGCATAACCATAGGTATACAAAGCATACAGATATTCTCTGGATACTTTAGAATCACATGATAAAGGTATTCTTAAACTGGGTACAAAAAACTAAGCCCTCCTAAAAAAGGACATCTAATTATTTGTTCCCGCTATCAAATTGACAGTTTATTTAAGAATACCTTGCCGCATATTTATTAACTCCTTTTAAATAGTCACTTAAATTATAGCACGTAAGAGCATATTTGTAAAGGAATCTCCAATTTTTTATCAAAGAGAGTACGTGATTACAAAATAGCTGTAATAATGTACCAATATTTGTTATTCTATAATCTTCCAATTACTCCCGTTCTTTTCAAGTACCAAATCAAATTGAGATACCTGCGTTGCTTTGGTCTGCTGGTCGATATACTCCACTGTCAGCGATACCGTGACTTGATTATCCTTACGATTGTGAATAGGATTTACCAGTTCTTGAAAGATGTACTCTTTTCCGATTGGTTTTAATATCCCGTCATTCACATAGTAGGAAAGTTCACTGGCTGTCGCTGTAGGATAGAGCTTGAAGAACGTCGTTAAAAACTCATTGATTTCATTGGTTGTAATGGAATCAACCGTCCCCTCACTTTCAATGGCTTTTGGTTTATAACTTGATTTCTTAGGTATGTTGGTAATGGTCGGATTCTTAACCAGTACCATATTTCCAGAACCATCTACATAGACACTCACTATATAAGCAGAGTGGACGGTCTTTGTATTTTCTCCCTCTGTAATGAGCTGGTCTACACTGTAGGTTACATTAAACTCATTGTCGCCAGTTGGCTCTACCGTCCATATCTGAAATCCTCTTACAGAAGACGATACAGGAATATCTTTGCGTACTGTATCAACATTGAGAGCTTGAAGTTCATCTGTCAGATAGCCTTTTAGACTTTCCATTCGATTATCAATGGACTTATCGGATTGCTCCCATGAATAGTAGACTTTCGCAAAGTTCTCTACAAAATTTTCTACATGATGAGTATCAACGTATTCCTTTTCTATGATAGTTGTTTCGTGAATAGTATGAGTATCTATAGCTGTAAAGTGCTTGAATATCGCAAAGCTGAAACTAAGCCCTAAAAGTACCCACAAGGCAATCACAACCTTTTTATGAGGATTGACCTTATAGTAGACACGAGGTTTCTTTTCCTTTGGTATCTGTTTTTCTTTATTCTGATTTTTTCTAAATTTCATCATTAAATCTTCCTTTCTCATTGTTTGATTCGTCCTGCTCCCACTAAATGCTGTTGCCAGTAGGGGCTTGTTAAGTCGGCATAACCGATTGGGTCGCCTGCATGAAACATACGGTTATTGCCAAGGTATATCCCAACATGAGTAATATAAGAGCCAGCGTTATAGGTAGAATGAAAGAAAACCAAATCGCCAGCTTGTGCTTCCGATAGTGGGATATGCTGGGTCACATCATATTGCTGTTGTGCGGTTCGTGGTAAGTTAATTCCAGCTTTTCCATACGTCCATTGTGTCAGTCCGCTACAATCAAAAGAAGTAGTCGGGGAAGCTCCACCGTAAACGTATCGCCAGCCCTCATATTTCAGTGCTTCGTCCATGATGGCTTGTACCGTATCATCATCAAACTCTGTTGTGACAAGATACTGCGTTACCAGTTGCACATAAAACATATTGCCATAGTTGTATCGCCAGCCCCCATTGATAGGTATGGCTATGGGATTGGGGTAAGACACTTTTTCGCCACCTGAATACTCTTTTGAGAAACTTTGAGCCAGTTCAAAGGTATATTTATTTCCACGATTAGCCACATACCCTAAGAAACCACCACCATAATTGTAGGACTGGATAACCGATTCTAAATCTACACTGAGCCTTTCGCTACTGGCTAATAATTCACTGAAATACTTCACACCTTGCTTAATGGATTCTTCTGTACTCAATGAATTAGGTGGAAGACCGAGGGATTCCGAGGACTGCATAACATCTTCCGCAGTACCGCCCGATTCCACCTGTATAATCGCAAGAAGTATGTTGACATATTCTTCAACGCCATATTCTTTGGCATATTTTTCTACCATAGGCTTATGAGCCAGCACTTCTGCGGAAACATTCACACCTCCATAATGAATATTGGAAATTCCGCTGTCCTGTTCATCTGAAAATAAAATGGCAACAAACAGAAGCAGTGAGAAGACCATCAAGAATAATCCAGAACCACCAATCACTAAAGTTTTCAACTTCATGGTTTCTTACCGACTTTCTTAATGGTGGCGGTTTTGATTGGTGGTCTACTTCTTGTATTTTGTAGTGGTACTCTTTGAACAGTAGACGGACGTTCTTTTGTGATTGGACGTTGTGAAGTTCTATCTGCTGTAGTGGTTGAAGTTGCTGGCTTTTGAACGGTTTTTTCTTGAACGGTATTGCCTTGGCGTTCCACTTTTGGACTTGAAAAATCGGACTTAACTGCTGGACGCTCTTGTTTGGCTTGTTGAGATTCCTTATATGAAGTCTGAATATTAGACTGTTTTGAGGTCTGTTCATCATGATATTGTTCTTGTCTTGTAGTCGGTCTTTCATGAACAGAAGAAGCAGGCTGTTTTTTCTGTTTGACCTGTTCCATTTCAGAGCGACGCTTCGCAATGGTTTTTCGCCTTTGTTCCTGCTGTTCCTTGCGTCCACTGGCTCTGTCCGCTTTGGTTTGAGAAATACTACTGGTTAAATCACGGACATTCTCTTTTACTTTGGATTTTCCTTGATATACTGCATATCTTGCATTGGTCGGCAAATCTTTAACCTGTTCTTTCAAACCACTAGCAGTGTCTACCATTCTGTCTTTGGTATCAGCTACTGTACCGATGGTTTGACCGATACGTTTTCCAAGTGTTGATTTTTCCTTTCCGTCTGGTCGGGAGTGATCTGCTTGTGTCCTTGCAGAACTCCCCGAACCCGACTGTCCTTTTTTACCTGTAACAATGGCAGACCCAGCCCCTAGAGTAGTCATGGAACGTCCAAGTTTCCGCTGTAGACGGTGCATGTGAGCGTGCATAAGCATACGAGGTTTTCTCATCACACGACTTCCCACACTTTGAGAATCGTTACTCTGTAGAGAAAACATACTCATTAAATCGCCCAGCTTGAAGTAGATTCCTGCAAAGGTCACAATCTGTAGAAAAGCAATCAAAAAGAACGGATAACCAGCCGATAAGGTATAGAGCATGGTTGAAATACTAAATGCTGTCGTAATAATCAATGTGATTCCAGCTCGTGTCAAAATGGTATTAAAGAGCTTTGTTATGGCTCGTTTTGACATACCATCAAATGATGGAATCATGCTTAAAATAAAGCTCACAGGCAGAAACATAGCATAGATGATAAAAAGTACCTGCGAGAAAATCATGATTCCTGTTAATAGGAATACAAATATGGAAATCCCAATATTGAAGACAAATAGGAAGAAGACTGTACCTAAACGGTTAATGGTCTTTGTAATGGTTAGATTGGTATTGCTTCTGTCTTCAATTTCTTCCGCAACAATTTTTTCTCTGTCTTCGCCATTGTTGGAATCTGGGCTGGTGGAGAGCAGGCTTTCCACACGGTCAATACCGATACTTTCAATGTCTGAACTGTTGTATTGAAGCAGTAGCCACGGTTGCTGAACCTGTATGGAAAACAGGCTATCTCTGATTAAGTCCACGCTGTCCTTGCCTTGACTATCTGAATGGGGCATGACAATTTTTGTACCCAGTGACAAACTAGCGTTGCTGATGTCTGATGAAAAGTCATTGATTTTCTTAATATAATCGGGAGCATAGGCAATAAAGGAAGCCGATAGGATAAAAACCAGCACAAAATTCATGAGGGCATGAATTGCCTTTGTGGTTTCTCTCTTTATCAGTCCTGTATAGGCAACATAAACCCCAAGAACCAAAATCAAGAGTAAAAGGAATCCAACATAGAAACCCTCTGTTGATAGTCCACTAGGCGTAACCCCTGCAAGGGTCTGCATATTCTTGCCAATGGAATCTGCTGTAGCGGAAATGAAGTCTAAGGAATAGGCTTCCTGTACTAAGTAACCCGTCGCATTGGAAACATAAAGACTGATTGTCCAAATAAAATTGGTAATGGCATATAGTCCATACATGACTTGTTTTCCAATTCCGTCCGACCAGTTCCACGGTAGCCAGCCCCAGCTATTATCCACATAAAAATCCAGTTGATAGTTTTCAAGTGGGTATCGGCTGTATTCATTTGCCACATTGACCGTATCATCTACCAAGCCCGCAGCTTGAACCACCGTTCCCAGCATGGCTAAAAGAAAAATGGCAATCACAAGTGTGAAAGCCACTGTCATTGCCACTTTACCTAGACGTTTCAGCGTCCAGTTTGATTTTATTCTGTTTAATATTGATGGTTTCACATTTACACCTCTTTTCGCACAGGTGGTCTGGTATCAAAGGCATGGAGCAGTTCTTCAAATACAGGGTGGAACTGTATCACACCGACACGACCATATAAATCACTGATAAGGCATTGCCCGTTTTCCAAATCACGCAATCGCTTCTGATTGTTTTCGTCCTCTGGGTCTACACCAAAAAAGGCAAGGGTTTTTTTAATCTCGTTAAGGTCAGTGGAACGAAAGGCAAATTTTAAGCCGAGGTTATTTTTCAGTTTTTCATCTAAGAGGTCATCTGTATTTTGGGTCACGAAATATACCCCAGCGTTCATAGCACGACCAGCACGAACCAGCTTCATAGATAGTGTTTTCCCTTGTGCCACCTGTAAGAAGCTCCATGCTTCGTCTAAGTCTACAATCTTGAAAATACTTCGGTCTGTATGGATAAAGTCTAAAGCAAAGGTACTAATGACAATCAGCATAGCAACGGATAAAAGCTCCATAGTGGTATATTCCTCAAAGGAAGTTTCCTTGTCAGGAAGTACCAAGTCGGCAACCTGTATAATGTTCAGTTGTTTTTCAAGGCTGATAGACTGCTCTACATAACCATCACTAAAAAGCAGATGGGCAAAGTCATAGTCTGTAAAACTTTCGATATGGTCGGCTATGCTGGTACTTAGTGGCGTATTCTCAACCCGTAATTCTTCAATCACTTTCATCAACCCTCGCACTTCACTATTGGTTACTGCACGAATGGCTTTTCTAAGGATTGGGAAGCGTTCCCCATCACGAGAGGAAATCCCCGTAAGGAATGTCAAAATATCAATAGCCAGTGATTCAGAATCTTTGGTATTTTTCATAATTACATAAGGGTCAAGTAAGCCTTTGTTTTTCTCATCAGAAGTCAGAGTGACGATATTGATTTCATGGGAAATCTCTGGCAAGGTTTCTTTCCATCTGCCACGTTCTGCTTTTGGGTCTACAATCACTGCTTGTGCCCCATAAAGCACCGCATAATAGACGATAAGGTTATTCGCAAAGGATTTACCACCACCCAGCGAACCAACAAAAGCCGACGCTAACGCATTGGTTACTGAACCCTTAACCCCTTGACTGGCAAGAGCAGGTTTCAGATAGACATTGCGTCCAGTATCTAAGCTGTAGCCAACATAAATCCCCTCATTTTCCCCCAGCATTTGAGTAGCACCAAAACCTAAACCAGCGAGGAAATCAGAGGTCACGTATTGAATATAATCATTCATATAACGCTTGCTGGCAGGTAAAAATTCTTCATGTAAGCCGAGCATATCCCCATATGGTCGTACCAGTTTTACGCTTAAATCGTCATAAAAATCTTTCACTTCATTACAACGACGTTTGAGTTCGTCAAGATCATTTGCTGATACCCTTACCACATAAGACAGCTTGTACATAGATTCCTTGCTTTGGTCTAAATTGGTTTCCAGCTCATTCACACTTTCCAGAGCTTCCGCCACATTGGAGCTGGTTTCATTATCACTTTGCCAAGCGTGGTTATCCAAGTCTTTCAGTTCTTTCTTTTTATTGCGGACAGTAGATAGGGCTTTACGATTCGCTACAATTTCCACATTCATTGACGTATCAATCGGGAATGTAAATTGCTGTTGCTGGTAGTAGAAGATTTCAGAGGACGGGAAGTCCAGTTCTCCGACAATGCTGTTAATGGTAAAGTAAGCTACATAGACGGTTTCATCTTCCTGCTGGATTTTCAAATATCGCTGTTTTTCTTCCACCAAACAGCGAGTAGGCTTAATCAAGTAATAGTATTTAATCAGCGTTTCATTATCCAGCTTTTTCTTTGATAGATGGTACTCATACTCTTCATAGGCAGTGCCTGTCTGTCCGTAAAGGTGTTCTGGTATGGATACAATAAATAGTACA
>NZ_JBGMEF010000027.1:0-7184 GCF_046365475.1 Anaerococcus kampingae | reverse complement strand
TAAAAGATACAACACCAGCAGAAAAAGATGCTGATAAGATCACACCAAATATTCCAGCTGAAAAAACAGGCGTAAAAGATCTTGAAAACTTAACTGATGAAGAAAAGAAAGAAGTTAAGGGCAAGATTGAAAAAGCCAACAAAGACAACTTTCCAGCAAAAACAAAGGTAGATGTAGATAATAAGGGTAATGCAACAATCACATACCCAGATGGATCTAAAGATGTAATCCCAGCAAAAGACCTTGTATTCCAATACAAACATGGTGATCCAGCCATTGAAGAAAAACCAGAACTTAAGATAGCTGACATCATTGAACCAAATGTACCTGGAAAAACTGAAGTTGGTGACAAGAATAATCTAACAGACAAAGAAAAACAAGAAATTAAAGATAAGATAGAAAAAGCCAACAAAGACAACTTCCCAGAAGGAACAAAGGTAGATGTTGATAATAAGGGTAATGCAACAATCACCTATCCAGATGGATCAAAAGATGTAATCACAGCTGATAAGCTAGTTAATGAAAAATCTTCTGACAATGGCTCAGGCACTGGTGACATCAATATTCCATTCATCCCAGAATCAAATGCTGATGAAAGTGATAATAACAAGAAACCTGAAGAAGATGATAATAAGAAAGTAAAAACTGATGCAGAAAAGAACCCAGCTATTACACCAGAAAAAACTGGCGTAAAGGATAAGAACCACTTAACAGATGAAGAAAAACAAGAAGTAATCGACAAAGTTAAGAAGGCAAATCCAGCAGTAATCGACGTAATAGTAGATGATAAGGGTAACGCTACTCTAATCTATGCTGATGGTTCAAAGAACTTCATTAATGCTGATGATCTAATTTATCAAGTAGAAGCTAAGAAAGAAATGAGATCAAATACTAAAGGTAAGAAAGCAGGCGCAAACGTCAAGACAGGCGTAGGCTCTGTAAGCGGACTAATAGGACTAGCAGGAATCTCAATAGCAGGACTACTTGCAAGCAAGAAAAAAGAAGAAGAAGATAAATAAACTTATCTGAAACTTAAAAAACAAGACTCTTAATTGGGTCTTGTTTTTTTGGGCTTAATTGTGACGGTTGGTAGGGTTTTTGTATTTTAAAGAAAAACACTCTGTTTCGAGCACTTCTCCCCTTGTCTCGAGCGAAGCCGAGAGACCTATTACGAAAACTAAAATCCTAAGACAGCCTAAGCACGACAATTCACTATATTCGAAGGCTATATAAACAAATTACCGATGTACACACAGAACACTCAATAAAGAGAACCATGATGTCCTCCTAGAGCCACGATAACATGCATTGATTTGGGCGCTCTCGGCCGCTAGGGCAATTTTTATAGCCGAATGATAGCGCGGGAGCGCGGAGAGCTTCTAAGAAGCGGCATTCGGAGGGGCGTGCTTAAATCCCAAAACGATAATAAACACGATATGCCTCTATATTCGAAGGCTTTGAAAATAAACCTATACTTTGTGTATAGCAAATGATGATATAAAACTGTTTCTAATAGACTTGTCCTCATTGATCCGGATAGGCTCTCTTTTTAAGGAAAATCTTCATTTATGATAATTATATAAAATTTAAGAATATAAATTTCTTTGACGTTTATCTCTATATAAATTATTATATTAAAATATGTATATATATTAACCTTTTATCTATAGATAGCTTGAAGTATGCGTGAATTATTTATAGGATTTTTGGTGTAGATGGGCTAAATTCTAGGTTTAATTAAGTTGATTATATATTTATAAAATTACTGAGGAAATATTTTATATAAATTAAGATGACAAAAAAGTTATTGAAGGAAATTAAAAGGGAAGTATATTATCATCAGAGATGTCTTATCTCATCGTGACGACAGAGCTTGTAATGGATATTCATTATGAATTGTTATTATATTAGAATTATAAATAAGTATTTTAGGTAGATGATATTCATTGGAAATCGATAACAAGTAAATTATAAAAAGGAGTTCTTATGAAAGAGAAAAGATATGAATTGCTCAAATTTATTGAGTTCAAAAAGCAGAAAGGTTCCAATAGAAAACCTAGGTATGCTACAAGAAAACTAACCATCGGTTTAGTATCATGCATGCTAGGATTCTCTATAGTAGTAAGCCCTCAACTTGTAGAGGCTGGTGAATTAAATAAATCACCAGCTGCAACAGAAGAAGCGCAACCTGAAACAGTAGCAGGAAAACCTGAAGCTAAAAAAGAAGAAAATTCTAACGGAAAACCTGATGGTGAACCTGCTGGAAAACCTGCTGGCGAAGAGACTGCTGATGAAAAAGCAAAAGCTGAAGATGAATTAGCAGCCTACAAAGCAAAAGCTATTAAAGATATCGAAAAAGCTTTCGAAGCATTTGGCGAAGATGTAAAACCTTCTAAATCACTTGATGAATACAAAAAAGATGTAGAAGAAGCTAAAAGCATAAAAGCAGTAGATGAAGTAGTTGAAGCTGCAAAAGCTGAAGCAAAAACAGGTGCTAAGGACAGTGAAGCTGAGAAAAAAGAAGGCCAAGCAGAAGGTAAATCCGATCTTACTGAAGATAAAAAAACAGATAATAATGAATCTGAGCTTGAAGTTAGCGGAAAAAAAGTAAATAACCAATTAAAGGCTTCTGATTCTACAGAAAAGCCTGACGCACTCTCATCTGCGACTTATTACAGTAAGGCAAACTGGGAAAATCAAATCAAAGATAAATCTCGTTGGAAGGTTGGAGACAAGCAAAGACTTGTAAGGGTTACTACATCAGAACCTGTCGAAATGAACGACATTGATTATGATGGTAACTTTGTTGATGCCAACGGCAGAACTGTTCTAAGAATGGTTTATAAGGAAAAGGGTGCAGCAGTAACAACTGTATGGTACAGGGGTATATTTAACTTCGGAGAACTTGACCAATACATCGACTACGACAAATCTTATATAGTTGGTGTAAATACCTTAGGTAATGAAGCTAAAAGTGGAAATTTAGAACCATTTAATGACCGTAAGGAAAGAATCGTTGACCTAGGTGTATTAAGAGGGGACTTAACAAACCAAAGAAAGAACCTCCCTATTAACCTTGTTTTAAAAGAAGGTGTTACAATTAAAGACTTAGGTCAAAAGAACTACATCGTTCAAATGAGACTTGCTGATAAAAAGGGTGAAAGAATCTATGCCTATGCACCTAAGGGAACATCCATGGACTATTCAACTTATACCAAGACAACATCAGTTTTTCTTGAAGATAAGGTAAATAGACTATTTATCAAGGGTGGATACCAATCAGATGGAAATAACGCAACAAATCAAGAATTCGTTATGTCCGAATTTATTGCCAACCCAGAACAATATAAGGATGAAAAAAATCTTGGTATAATAAGAACCCAATACACGGGTCAAAGAGATGGAAACGCTGCTTCACCTACAACTGGTGGACAACCAATCGCCTTTACCCAAGCCTTTGATGCTAACCTTCTTAACTACTTGAAGCCTGATGACAAGGGCAATGTAGCCTATGTAAATGTTCTTGAAGATACAAGACTCAAATCAAAATTTTCACACAATTTTGGTATTAAACTAACAGACTTTAATAAATCCGCTGATGGTAAACTTGCTTACCTAGTTATTGCTCCTCACGACTTCCAAAAAGAAGGAATTAAGAAGGTTGAGATACCACAACACGACCAATACACTATGCTAAAAGGTATCTACATTACAGCTATCGACTATGTTGTAGATAAGGGCAAATTTGAAGATACTTTTGCAGGTAGAGATGAATTAAGTGGTGGTAATAAATCAAGAAAACTTAACTACTCAATGATCTCCGGCTGGACTAATCCAAATACAGACGGCTGGACTATCTTTGAAAAAGAATACAAAGATGGTTATGTAGCTCATGCAGGTGAATCTTTTATAATCGACACCACAAAGGACCCAGCAGATAAGCAAATTATGCTTCAAGTTGGTAATGAAGATGCGGTTATAAGAAAAGAGCAAGGTTACTACACTTATTATGTAACAAGTGATAAGGGTATTGAAAAAATTGAAAGATATGCGGATGGTATATTTAAGTTTGACCTTAGAGAAGGAGCTACTATAAAGCCTGGAGATAAGATAAAAATTTTCATGCCATATGCAAAAGACCATGATACCCCTGTAAACTTCCTTGAAATTAATAACGGAACTGAGCTAAATGAAGGCGGAGCAACCCTAACCTTACAAAAAAATAGAAATATAAATATGCACCTTTATAAGGAAGGCAAAAAAGGTTACTATATCCTTAAATACACACTTGCAGACGGAACTAAAGCTGAAAAGAAATTTGAACCAAAGGTTACATGGTCATATGATAACAAAGACAGAGTTATGACCGGTGTTCCAAATGGTGCAACAGTATCAACTGGTGGTAACTTCTTTATCAATACATCTAAATTAAAACCAGGCGAAGATATTTATGTAGAATCTTATGATGAAAATGGTAATAAATTAGAAAACCAAACATCTTGGTTCAAGTATAGACCTTTAGAAAAAGCTCAAGATACTGTTAAGGAACTTACATGGACTGACCACTCTGATAAATCATCCATCCTTTCTATAAATAAGTCACTTTACACTCCATATCATTTGATATTTACAAATGATTATGCAGAAGGAACAGAAGACTTCTATAAGGACCCAAGAGTATTGCCAGCTGATAATGCTAAGTTTAACACTGATACAACAAAAATCGTTGGTTATACAAAGTATGACGGTGGTAAGGTAAGATTACTTTACGATGGAAAAGACAAAAAAGTTTATGCCAAAGTAGAAGCTGATTCAAACGAATATGATGATAAGGGTAATCTAGTCGGCGAAGATATGAGGAAGAAAATCCTTATTCCAAAAGCTAATATCTTTGATGCTCAATTTGAAGGAGATGAAAAAGAATACGAGGCTTATGAATATAGGGTAGATTTAACAAAGATGCTTCCTTATCATTCAGATGATAAGACTGAAAAACCTCTTACTTTATTAAAGGATATGAAGATCTTATCCACTGCTTCAGACGGCTCATCACTACCATCTGACTTATACGAAACAAGAGTTAGGGCAAGGGTATTGTTTGACGCAAATACTGGTAAACTTGCTGATGGTAAAGATAGAGAAGTAAGAATAGCACCAGACAATGTTAATTTCTACGACCAAGAAGGTTATGTAGCCAACGGCTTTGAAGGTGCAAATGTTAAAGAAGGTACTGGTGATAAATTCGCAAAGACACCAACACTAGATGGAAAGCACTTCCTAGGTTGGGTTACTGAAGAAGGTAAGAAAGCCTTAGGAGATAAGGCAGTCGTTACAGCTGATGAATTTAATAAATTAAGTAAAGATCAAATCTTTACTAATGAAACACCAATAACAAAACAATTGGTTGTTTATGCTATGTATTCTGATCAAGTAACAGTTACCTTTGATGCAGACGGTGGTAAATTTGCTGACAGCAAGGATACAACTAATGTTAAAGTAGAAGATGAAAAAGTAACAGCACCTACACCAGACCCAACAAGAGATGGATATACTTTTAAGGGCTGGGCAGATACAAAAGATGCAACAACACCAAATGTTACAGACTTTACAGGAATCACATCACCAAAAACTTATTATGCAGTTTGGGAACAAACTGATAAAACTCCTTTAAAGTTAAATGATCCAGAAAAAACAGTAGTAAAAGATAAAACATCGTTAACAGAAAAAGAACAAGAAAAAGTTGAAGCTGCTGTTATAAAAGTAAACCCAGACTTAAATTTAACACCAGCAGATGTTGTAGTTGATGATGACGGTAAAGTAACAGTTACAAAAGATGGTAAGACTGGAACAATAACATCAGATAAGACTGTTGAACAAGAAAAAGTTCAAAACAACTTCAACCCACCAAAAGAACCAGTTAAGGTTGTTGATAAAACAAAATTAACACCCGAAGAAAAACAAGCTGTAAAAGATGCTATTAAAGCAGCTAACACAGACAGAAACTTCACAGATGATGACATCACAGTAAATGATGACGGATCAGTTAATATAAATCAAGGTGGTAAGGTAGGTTCATTTACACCAGAACAAACAGTTGTACAAAAAGATACAATTCTTGATTTGACTGCTCCAGATAAGACTGAAGTAAAGGATACAACTAACTTAACACAAGATGAAAGAGATAAGGTAGCTGCAGCAGTTAAAGCAAAGAATAATCTTACTGATGACGATAAGATTGAAGTAGATAGTAAGGGTAATGTAACAGTAACAACTGCAGATGGTAAGAAGACTGGAACATTAGAAGGAAAAGATACAGTAAAACCATTTGACAGAGCTGGCAAAACATTAAATAATCCAAAAATAACACCAGTATCAGATCTTAATAAACTTACTGATTACGAAAAGATTAAGGTAAGAGATGCTGTTAAGGCAGCCAACCCAGACCTAGACTTCAAAGACGAAGAAATCAAAGTTGCAGATGATGGTACAGTAACAGTACCTATGGGAACAGCTGGGGATAAAACTATCGCACCAGCTAAAACGGTTAAAAAAGACGAAGCTAGCGACAATAAAATCGCATTAAAGGCACCAGAAAAAACACCAGTACAAAACATTAATGAATTAACAGAAGCAGAAAAAGAAAAAGTTAAGGAAGCTGTTAAAAAAGCAAATCCAGATCTACCTGATACTGCAAAAATCAATGTTGCTGATGATGGTTCTGTAATAGTTACTGACGGAGGTAAAACTGGAGCCCTATCTCAAAATGATACAGTAGTAGATGACGCTACAAAATTAACATTAAACAAACCAAGCAAAGTTAAGGTTAGAAACTTAGAAAATCTTACACCTGAAGAACAAAAAGCAGTAAAAGACGCTGTAAAAGCTGTTAACCCAAGCTTAACAGATGACCAAATCACAGTTGATGACAAGGGTAACGTAACAGTAACTGTAAAAGAAGGCGAAACTACAAAGACAGCTAAATTAGGACCTGAAGATACAATCGAAAAAGATGATTCACTAATTGCTCCAGAAAAGACTGAAGTAAAAGACCCATCTAAGTTAACAGACGAAGAAAAGAAAGCTGTTGAAGATGCAGTTAAGAAAGCAAATCCAGATCTACCAGCAGATGCGAAAGTAACTGTAGGAGATGACGGCTCAGTAACTGTAACAGATAAAGATGGCAA
>NZ_JBGMEF010000026.1:0-32314 GCF_046365475.1 Anaerococcus kampingae | reverse complement strand
TCGTCTATGACAAGTCAAGTGGCAAAGATGATGAACCTAGAGGATAAGAGCCCTTGCCTTAAAATAAGAAGGCTGTCCTATGATTTAGAAGATGATCTGATAGAATATACCCTATCTTACGCAAGGGCAGATCTCTTCTATTACGAAACTTTTTATACCCACAACTAAAAATCAGCCCTTATATTTGGGCTGATTTTATGTGCTTACTTATTCTCGTAAATTTTTAAAAGCTCTTGCAAGAGTTTTATTTTTTCTGCATTTTTCTTGCCTTCATCTGTATCTTTTCTGAGCATTCTTGGATTCATGATCTCAACTTCCTTTATATTAGGAGTGTAGGATGAAACCTTGTCGGTAATTGATTCGTAGGTCTTATGCTCAGCAAGGGCCACGTGGTGGGAGTTAAAGACTAGGGTATAGCCAGCTATGCCCGTTTTGGCCTGGTAAGGTTTTGAAATGCCGCCATCTATGACATAAAGTTTACCGCCTGCCTTGATTGGACTTTCTCCAGCTTCGGTAATTACTGGAACGTGGCCATTTATTATCCTTCTTCTAGTCCCTGTAACTCCAAATTCATCCAGAATCATATCCACGATTTCTTCTTTTTCGTAAAGGTCGTAGTAAGGGTTGTAGTGCTCTTTCCTAAGGGCCTTGTCATCTACAAAGACATTTTCAAAATATGAATATTGGCTCTTGCCAAAAATTGGAGAATACCTGCCGCTTATTAAATACCACATCATATCCTTGGCAAAGAGGTCATTGGTAAAGTAGGCATCCCTGGCAAGTCTATCGAATTTATCCATGAGGTTTTTGCCCTTGTAGGTCACACCTTTTATTTCTACTTCTTGGAATTCTCCATCTTTTGTAAGTGGGATGCAGCCGTGGAAGAGTAAAGAGCCGTTTTCCACCTGGTACATTGCACCATTTTGGTAGAGGAATTTGACGTGGGCATTTAGCTTGTCATTTTTGATAAAATCTTGTTTTAGGACGTGGATTACATTTTTTTCTTCTTTAGTCAATTTGGATGGATTCTTTGGGTCAATAGTTGGGAAATTTTTATCCTTAAGAGCAGCACCCTTGTAGGTAAAATTATCGAAGTTGATGAATTTGATGACATTTCTATTGTCCATATTCATATCAGGATTTCTCTCTATTAGGGCATAGTCAAGTTTGTACCTAATTATCGAAATTGCCTTGTGCATCCTAGAAGCAGCTTCTAGGGTGATATTGTCATAAATATTATCGTCATAGATTCTTGGCTTAAAATATAGGCATGGGTCATCGCCATAAGTTTCCATTGCAAATTCAAAAAGGACTCTGAGGTTGATTCCATAGCCATCTTCTAGCATATCAAAGTTGTTATATTTGATGGCATCTGCAACGCAAGCTGCAATTAGGGCGGTATTTCCTGCGCAAGCTCCCATCCAGGCTATGTCGTGGTTGCCCCATTGGAAGTCCACATTTGGGAAGGTTAGAAGTTCATCCATGATTATATGTGGGGATGGACCCCTGTCATAGATATCGCCTACAATGTGGAGCTTATCTACAGATACTCTCTGGATTAGGGCGCAGAGGACTTTTATAAAGTCATAGGCTGTTTGGTAGGAGACGATATTTGATACTAAGGATTCATAGTAGGCGCGCTTGTTGTACTCGGAGTCGTTGGTGTAGAGGAGCTCGTCTAAGATTAGATTATATTTTTGAGGAAACTTGCTCTTTACATAATCTTTTGGATATTTGGTTGAGACGAATTTTAGGAGATTTATTAGCCTGTGAATGGTTATGGTGAGATAGTCAGCAGTAATCTTTTCTTCAGTCCTTAGTTCTTTTAGGACTAGGTCTGGGTCATAGATAAGCTTGGCTAGGTCATCTTGGTCATGTTTTTCTAAAGTGTCTCCGAAGAGCTTTTGAATCTTATCCCTAATGTTACCAGAGGCAGACCTTAGTAAATGCAAAAAGGCATCGCTTTCCCCGTGTATATCAGAGAAAAAATATTCAGTGCCCTTAGGTAGGTATTGCTGGCTGGTTAGTAAAATTAGCTCATCTTTGATGGCGCTTTTGTTAGGGTAGAGGGTTTTGATTAGTTCGTGGTAGGTCTTATCCATATTTTATCCTTTCTTGTAAATTAAAAGAGCAAAGGCCCGAAAATCGGGCTATTACTCCTTTGTTTCCTCTCTTACAAATGTTGATTTGTCATAGATTCTTTCATCTTCTGCCTTTTGAAAATCTTCCGCCAAATCTGGGTCATAGGTTATATCATCATTATCACTTACTATGACTTTGTTTGTTTTTAAATCTTCATGGGATTTTTTCTTTAGGTCATCAAGATTTGTCTCTGTGATTATAAGATCATCAGATTTATTCTTACTTTCCTTATGATTATTAGGGCTTGCTTCTTCTTCTTTTTTCAAATCAGCTAGGGTAAGTGGTTTTTCTTCTGATGACTTTTCGTAGGTTTTGTCAGTATCGCTGCTTGCTTCATCTAGGGTGATTTTATTTTCATCTTTTTTGTCAGAATCTTCACTTTCATTATCGGTGTTTTTATCAATAAGCTGACTGGTTTTAATTTTAGTCTTGCCATCAAGCTTCACTTCTTCGTTTTTAAGAAGTTTTACATCATCTGATTTTAACAAGTTTTCAGAATTATCAGTATTATTTTGGTTTATTTCGATGTATTCTGTCTTAGTTTGTTTGGATCCTTCTACTTGATAAATACCCCTTACTTTTCCTATTAATCCGATAAGTGAATTTAATAATAAAAGTCCATTTAGGCCTATGAGTATAAATAGAAGTTTCTCTCTAAAACTCATAAGCAAGAATCCGTCAATTGCCAAAAATATAAGGGCAAAGAAAATATTTGATGGGTGGCTTTTTCCATTTTCACCTGCTTTAAAGATATTTCTTGCGACAATTGTATTTATAATAAAGGCAATTAATACAAGAATAAGGCTAAGAGGCTTAAGGATTGACCTAGCTATATTTGTAATCCCTATTAGGTCAAAGGCAGCTAAGTAGAGGTTGTTATCGACAAATACGATAAAACCAATAGCAAAAAACAACAGGATGCTTATTATAGACCTAAAAAGGCCTGTTATTATTGAAAAAAATTTAATTAAGTCTTTCATATCTCCTCCATTACTTATATTATATCATAAATTTCTGATTGTTTATATATTTTATAAATGTATAATAGAAGAAAGATAAAAAAATCCTATTAGATAATTGACAAATATACATTATCTGATATCATAATTAGATAGTTTTATAAAATAGTTCCAAGAGAATATATAGAATATAAGGAGAAATCTCAATAAAAGACTTGAAGGTTGATTGTTTTGAAGTATAATATACAATTGCTAGAAATCTATTTATGGAGATTTTTTTTATCTTATAGACAAGTAGAATTTGTCATTTGAAGTTTGCAAACAGTAAGGAGTAACAATGGCCCAATATCACAAGAAGTTATATGGGAAAACCGAGAGAATGTCCTTCTCAAAGTTTCCTGAAGTCTTAGATTTACCAAATTTATTAAAAGTTCAAAAAGACTCATATGATTGGTTTATTAAAGAAGGTCTTGGAGAAATCCTAGAAGACATCTCACCAATTGAGGATTATAATGGCAAGCTCAGCCTTGAATTTACAGGCTATGAGTTTGAAAAAGAACCAAAATATACCCTAAAAGAAGCTAAGTATAAAGACCTAACCTATGCCAGAGACCTAAAGGTTATGGCTATCTTATTTAATAAAGAAACTGGTGAAATCAAAAGACAAGAAGTTTTCATGGGTGATTTCCCAATGATGACTGACTCTGCAACATTTGTTATAAATGGTGCTGAAAGAGTTATAGTAAGCCAGCTTGTAAGAAGTCCAGGTGTATATTATGCAGAAGAGACTGACAAGAGCGGGGATAAGCAATATTCATCTACAGTTATACCAAACCGTGGTGCATGGATAGAATTTGATACTGACGCCAGCCATACTGTAAATGTCAGATTAGATAGAACAAGAAAATTACCAGCTACAACCCTTGTTCGTGCCCTTTTATTTGAGACAGATGAGGAAATTATTGAGGCTCTAGGTGATACCAAACATTTAAGAAATACCCTAGAGAAGGAAAATTCTGAAACTAGCGAAGAAGCTTTGATAGAAATCTATAGAAAGCTAAAACCAGGTGATCCTGCTTCCCTAGAATCATCCACAACCCTAATTAATAACCTCCTCTTTGATGATAGAAGATACGACCTTGCAAGAGTTGGTAGATATAAATACAACCTAAAACTTGCCCTAGCTGACAGAATCGAAGGCGAAAAAGCTGCAAGAGATGTAGTTAATAGCGAAACAGGCGAAATCTTTGTCAAAGAAGGTGAAGTAATTGATAGGGAAACTGCCCTAGCTATCGAAAATTCTGGAATAGTTACAGTTGATATAAATAAAATCAACTCAGATGGCAAGGAACAGACCCTAAGAATAGTTGGAAATAACTTTGTTGATGTTCACTCATTTGAAGAGCTAGAAGGCCTAGATATCGATTATGATGAACTAAGCGAAAAAGTTTATTATCCAGTAATGAGAGAAATAATCGATGAAGCTAGTGATGATGAAGATCTTGTAAAACTCATCCAAAGAAGAAAGAAAGAACTTTCTCCTAAAAACATTACAAAAGCTGATATACTTGCAATAGTAAACTACCAATTCAACCTCTTTGAAGGTGTCGGCGAAACAGATGACATAGACCATCTTGGTAACCGTCGTGTAAGAGGTGTTGGAGAATTATTACAAAACCAATTTAGAGTTGGTCTTGCTCGTATGGAAAGAGTAGTTCGTGAAAGAATGACAACCCAAGACCCAGATATAGCAACACCACAAGGTTTAATCAATATCAAGCCTGTGACAGCTGTTATAAAGGAATTCTTCGGTTCATCCCAATTATCACAGTTCATGGACCAAACCAACCCAATGAGTGAGTTAACCCACAAGAGAAGACTATCAGCCCTAGGACCAGGCGGTCTATCAAGAGATAGGGCAGGAGTTGAAGTAAGAGACGTTCACGATTCCCATTACGGTAGGATCTGTCCGATAGAAACTCCAGAAGGACCAAACATCGGTCTAATCACATCTCTTACAACTTATGCTAGAGTAAATAAATATGGCTTCATAGAAACACCTTATAGAAAGGTAGAAGCTGGTGGCCATGTAACAGATGATATTGTATATCTAACAGGAGATATAGAAGATAATTTCATCATTGCTCAAGCCAACGAACCATTAGATGAAAACAATGTATTTATCAATGACAGAGTATCAGGACGTGGTTATAAGGGTGAAAATGATATTTATCCAAGAGATGCCATCCAATACATGGACGTATCACCTCAACAGATAGTATCAGTCGGAGCATCCCTAATACCATTTTTAGAAAACGACGACTCTACCCGTGCCCTTATGGGTGCCAACATGCAGCGTCAGGCAGTACCACTTATCAAGTCCCAAGCTCCTATAGTAGCTACAGGAATTGAGCATAGGGCTGCAAAGGACTCAGGTGTATGTGTAGTATCAAAAGAAGCGGGAAAAGTTGTCTATGTATCAGGTGATAAGATCAAAGTTAAGTCAGACTCAGATGGTGAAATAATCACCTATGACCTACTTAAATTTGAAAGAGCCAACCAAGGAACTACTATCAACCAAAGACCAATTGTAGAGCTTGGTGAAGAAGTAAAAGCTGACCAAGTAATCGCAGATGGTCCATCAACAGAACAAGGAGAGCTAGCCCTAGGTAAAAATATCCTAATAGCCTTTACAACATGGGAAGGTTACAACTTCGAGGATGCTATGCTCCTTAACGAAGAACTAGTAATCAACGACGTTCTAACATCAGTCCACATCGAAGAACACGAATGTGAAGCCAGAGAAACCAAGCTAGGCGCAGAAGAAATCACAAAAGATATACCAAATGTCGGCGATGATATGAAAAAAGACCTTGATGAAAATGGTGTGATAAGAATCGGAGCTGAAGTAACAAGTGGTGATATCCTTGTAGGTAAGGTATCTCCAAAGGGAGAAACCGAGCTATCTCCTGAAGAAAGACTACTTCGCGCAATCTTTGGTGAAAAGGCAAGAGAAGTTAGAGATACATCCCTAAAAGTACCACATGGTGAAAAGGGAATCGTAGTTGATGTCAAAGAATACAACAAAAAAGACGGAGATGAATTATCTCCAGGTGTAAATAAAGTTATAAGAGTCTATGTAGCTACCAAGAGAAAAATTATGGTAGGAGATAAGATGTGCGGTCGTCACGGTAACAAGGGTGTCGTTTCAAGAATTCTTCCAAGAGAAGACATGCCATTCTTACCAGATGGAACCCCAATTCAAATCTGCCTAAACCCATTAGGTATACCAAGCCGTATGAACCTTGGTCAGGTACTAGAAGTGCACATGGGTCTTGCAGCAAGAACCCTAGGATGGAAGATAGCAACTCCAGTATTTGATGGTGCTATGGATACAGAAATAGAAGAAGTCCTAGAAGAAGCAAAGAAAATTGCCCCATATGTAAATAAGACAGGCAAGATTAGACTACGTGATGGTAGGACAGGTTTAGAATTTGAAAACCCTGTAACAGTAGGAGTCATGTACATGCTCAAACTTCACCACATGGTAGAAGAAAAAATCCACGCCAGGTCAATCGGACCATACTCCCTAGTAACCCAACAACCACTAGGTGGTAAGGCACAATTTGGTGGCCAAAGATTTGGAGAGATGGAGGTTTGGGCCCTAGAAGCATATGGTGCAAGCCATACCCTCCAAGAAATCTTGACAGTCAAATCAGATGATGTAACTGGAAGAGTTAAGACCTACGAATCAATAGTAAAGGGTGAAAATATCCCAGAACCAGGCACACCAGAATCATTTAAGGTACTTGTAAAAGAATTACAATCACTTGCCCTAGACGTAGAGCTCTTAGATGATAAGGGTGAAGTCGTAGAACTTAAGGAAAACATAGACGAACAAGATAGATTTTCTCAAGTAGAAAAGATAGATGCATCAAAGATAAGAAACCAAAGCAAACTTTTATCCAATACCTCTGCAAAAGCTGAAGAAGTAAAGGCTGCAGAAGTAGAGGGTGAAGAGGCTTAAGTCATAGTTAGGAAGTTTGAATTGAGCGAATTAAAAGAATTTATCGGCATGAGGATGAAAGTCGCATCGCCAGAAAAAATAAGAAGTTGGTCTCATGGTGAAGTTAAAAAACCAGAAACAATAAACTATAGGACCCTAAAGCCTGAAAAAGATGGCCTTTTCTGCGAAAAAATATTTGGACCAACCAAGGACTATGAATGTTCTTGTGGTAAATACAAACGCATGAGATATAAGGGCGTAGTGTGCGAAAAATGTGGAGTAGAAGTCACAAAATCAAAAGTAAGACGTGAAAGAATGGGACACATAGAGCTAGCAGCTCCAGTAAGTCACATTTGGTTCTTCAAGGGAATCCCATCTAAAATGGGACTTCTCCTTGATATGAGCCCAAGAGTATTAGAGAAGATCCTCTACTTTGCATCCTATGTAGTAATCAACCCAGGTTCAACAGACCTAGCAGAAAAACAAGAAATCTCAGAAACAGAATACCAAGACATACTTGAACAATATCCAGACGATACAGAATTTAAGGCAGCAATGGGTGCAGAAGCAGTAAAAGAACTCCTTCAAAACATCGATCTTGAAAGAGAATACGAACTTCTTCTAAAAGAGCTTGATGAATCATCAAACCAAAAAAAGGTAAGAGTATCAAGAAGACTAGAAGTAGTAGATGCCTTCTTAACAAGTGGCAACAAACCAGAATGGATGATCCTAGATGTCCTTCCAGTAATGCCACCAGAATTAAGACCAATGGTCCAACTAGAAGGTGGAAGATTTGCAACATCTGACCTAAATGACCTATACAGAAGAGTAATCAACAGAAATAACAGACTAAAAAGACTACTTGATATAGGCGCTCCAGAAATAATCGTCAGAAACGAAAAGAGAATGCTCCAAGAAGCAGTCGATGCCCTAATAGATAACGGTCGTAGGGGAAGAGCTGTAACAGGAGCCTCAAATAGAAACATGAAGTCCCTATCAGACCTTCTTAAGGGTAAATCTGGTAGATTTAGACAAAACCTTCTAGGTAAGAGGGTAGACTATTCAGGACGTTCAGTAATCGTAGTAGGTCCAGACCTTAAGTTCAACCAATGTGGTCTGCCACAAGAGATGGCCCTTGAGTTATTCAAGCCATTTATCATGAACAAGGTAGTAGAAAAAGACCTGGCCCACAACCTAAAGACAGCCAAGAAAATGGTAGAGAAAAAGGACCCAAGAGTGTATGAAGTCCTAGAAGAGGTTATAAAAGACCATCCAGTACTTCTAAACCGTGCTCCGACCCTCCATAGACTTGGTATCCAAGCTTTTGAACCAACTCTAGTAGAAGGAAAGGCAATCAAGCTTCATCCATTAGCATGTAACGCCTTCAACGCCGACTTCGATGGTGACCAGATGGCTATCCACCTTCCACTATCAAACGAAGCCCAAATTGAAGCAAGACTACTAATGATGTCAACCAACAACATCCTAGGCCTTAAAGATGGTAAGCCAATCACAACCCCATCTCAGGATATGGTATTAGGTGCTTATTACCTAACAACCATCAAAGAAGGAGCTAAGGGTGAGGGAATGGTATTTGAATCTACAAATGAAATGTATAAGGCTCTAGTAAATGGACTTGTAGAATATCAAAGTAAAATTGGCGTAAGAATCAAAAAAGATGAAATGGATCCAGGTAAAATTGTAACTTCATCAGTAGGTAGATTTATCTACAACGAAGGTATTCCACAAGATTTAGGCTATGTAAACAGAAAAGAAGATCCATATTCACTAGAAATAGACACAGTTGCAGATTCTGGAACCCTAAAAGATATAATCGATAGGTGCTTTAGAAAACATGGCAACATCAAAACAGCCGAAGTCCTTGACTACATCAAGCACACAGGCTACAAATACTCAACCTTATCAGGCCTAACAGTATCAATGGACGATGTAAAAATCCCAGCTGAAAAATGGCCACTAATAGATGAAGCTGATAAGGCAGTTGATAAGTACGACAAGCTTTACAGACGTGGTCTTATAACTGACCAAGAAAGATATGAAAAGGTAATTGAAATATGGCAAGATACAACCAACAAGGTTACAGATGCCCTACTTTCAGACCTAAGAGATGACAACAACATCAAAATCTTTGCTGATTCTGGTGCCCGTGGTTCAACCAATCAGATCAGACAGCTAGGCGGTATGCGTGGACTTATGAGTCAGGCCGATGGTAAAATCATCGAGATTCCAATCAAGGCTAACTTTAGGGAAGGTCTATCAGTACAAGAGTACTTTATTTCAACCCACGGTTCTCGTAAGGGTCTAACAGATACAGCCCTAAGAACAGCCGACTCAGGTTACCTAACCCGTAGGATGGTAGACATATCTCAAGATGTCATAGTAACAGAAGATGACTGCCATTCAGATGGCTTTGTAGTAGCTCACGAATTTAAAGATGGCAACGAATTAATAGAAGATCTAAGAACAAGAATCGTAGGCCGTACATCTTTTGAAGATATAAAAGATGAATCAGGCGAGATAATTGTTCATAAAGATGAAGTAATAGATGAAGACTTGGCTGACAAAATCGTAGGAGCTGGCATCAAAGAAGTAAAACTTCGTTCAGTCCTAGAATGTAAGTCAAAACAAGGTGTATGTGCTAAATGCTACGGTAGAAACCTAGCAACAGGCAAGCACGTAAACATCGGTGAAGCTGTAGGAATTATAGCAGCCCAATCAATCGGTGAACCAGGTACCCAGTTAACCATGCGTACCTTCCACTCCGGTGGTATAGCAGGCGTTGGAATCACCCAAGGTCTTCCAAGGGTTGAGGAGCTTTTTGAAGCTCGTAAACCAAAGGGACTTGCCTTCATAGCAGCAAACTCAGGCCAGGTTCGTCTAATCCAAAACGAAAAGAAAACTGACGTAGAAATACTTGGTGAAGATGGCCAAGCTAGAGAATACAAGATACCATTTGGTTCAAGAATCCTAGTAAGAGACGGAGATTATGTAGAAATAGGTGCCCAACTAACAGAAGGTTCCCTAGACCCACACGATGTCCTAGATGTACTAGGCAAGGTCGGAGTTCAAGACTACATCACCAAGGAAGTCCAAAAAGTATATAGGCAACAAGGTGTTGAAATCGACGACAGACACATCGAAGTAATAGCTCGTCAGATGCTAAAGAAAGTAAAAATCGTAGACTCAGGAGATACAGAATTCCTACCAGAAAGCTTGCAAGATAGACGTGAAGTAGATCTAGTAAACAAGGAAATGGAAGAAGCAGGCAAAAGACCAGCAATCTATGACCAAGAGCTTCTTGGTATAACCAAGGCATCTCTTGCCACAGACAGCTGGCTATCAGCAGCATCCTTCCAAGAAACAACCAGAGTTCTAACAGATGCTTCAATTAAGGGCAAGGTAGACGACCTAAGAGGTCTAAAAGAAAACATCATAATAGGTAAGCTAATACCAGCAGGTACAGGCCTAAAATACTACAATGATGTAGAAATCGACTACGAAACCAAAGAGCTAGAAGATGAACAAATCAGAGCAAACGTGGAATCAGTAGAACGAGCCATAGCCGAAGAAGAAATCGAAGAAGTATAAAAATAAGAGCGTTTAGCCAAAAGCTAGCGCTCTTTTTCCTTACAAAGTTTGTAATTCTCATATTTTTTATTTTTGCTATAATCATAATATAGAAAAAATAAAGGAGAAAAATATGAAAACAAATATTAAAAAACTATCTTCAATATTATTAGTAGGCGGCCTTGCTCTTGGTCTTGCAGCTTGTGGAAAGGCAGATGCGGATGATTATTCTACAGGAATGATTAGCCAGAAAGAAATTCAAGAAGAATTTACAAAAACTAAGGAAAACTTAGACTGGCCAGAAGGATATGAAATCCCAGAAGAGATTGACTATAAGGATGATGACCTATATCAAAAGGGATTTGGCTCTACAAGGGCAAGCATGTATTGGGAAGCAGCCTGGGAAAAGGAATGGCTAAATACTTATAAGACTGATCCAGCAAGAGCTCAAAAAGCTTTAGATGAGTTAGAAAAAGCCAAGACTATGACTTATATGTCAGAAGCCAAATGCGATGATGCAACAAGAAAATATTTTAATGATATTTTAGAAAAAGCCAAAAATGGAGACCCATCAGGCTTTGAAGAAAATATCAAACTCAATGCCCCAGAATAAAAATAAAGCTGATGGAAGAGGAAAAAATCCTCCCATCAGCTTTTATTTTTATCTTAAATATTCATTAGCTTTCTTAAGGTCTTCGATTATTTCAAGACTTTGTGGGCATATGCCTTCGCATTTGCCGCATTCTATGCACTCTTCAGGGCTTACTCCGTCTTTTAGATATTCTTTGTAAGCCTTTTGAGATTTTTCTTTTTCATCATAAAGGTGGGCGTTATTCCAGAGGGCAAAGACCTTTGGTATATTGATATCAACTGTGCAAGGCAAGCAATATTCGCAAGCTGTGCAGGCGATTTGCTCTCTTGACTTATAGATCGCTCTGGCCTTCCTGTAAAAATCTCTATCCTCATCACTTAGACTTGCTGGCTCTACTTGACTTGCTATAGCAAGATTTTCCCTAACTTGGTCTATGTCATTCATACCAGAAAGAACAGTCATGACATTATCTAGATCTAGGACAAACTTAAGGGCCATTTGGGCTGGTGAAAGGTCTGAACCCCTCATGAGGTCTTTTACTTCACGAGGTGGATTTGCAAGTCTTCCGCCCTTTACAGGCTCCATTATCACAAGGGGAATGCCCATTTCCTTGGCAAGTGTATAGCCCTTCATACCTGCTTGAAGGTTGATATCCAGATAATTTAATTGGATTTGGCAGAAATCCCATGGATAGGATTTGATAATTTCTTCAAAAACTGGATATTCATCGTGGAAGGAAAAGCCAATGTTTTTTACAAGTCCTTTTTCCTTTATAACTTTTATAAAGTCAAAAAGTCCATTTTCTACAGCTTGGTCAAATTTTTTCTTATCCAATGAATGGATTAGGTAAAAATCAAAATAATCTGTGCGAAGGTTTGCCAGTTGTTCCTTAAAAATCTTCTCATAATCTTCATAAGAATTTACCAGCCAAACTGGCATCTTAGTTGCAATTGTGACCTTATCCCTAAGGTCATTTTCTTCTATGAATTCTCCAATAAATTTCTCGCTCATCTGATTGTGGTAAGGGTAGGCTGTGTCTATGTATGTAAGTCCCTTATCTATAGCCTCTTTTATAATCTCGCTTGAGTATTCTTTGTCAATCTTACCATTATCATCATCAAGGGTCTTAAATCTCATGCAGCCAAAGCCAAGTCTTGAGACTTTATCTCCCTTATAATCAAAATATTTCATAAATTCCTCCTTAACTACATTTCTACCCAAATTTAAAATTGTTAATAAGTAAAATTTCTGTATAGTAAATACGAGGTGAATTATGGAAAAATTATATAAAAAGTTATATTTATTTGTTATCTTAGGAATTTTTGTAGGTCTTTTGATTGGGATTTTCAAAAAAGCAATAGGCTTAGTTGCAAGTTTCATGGAAGAATTCCTAAGCAAGACTTCTGGCAATTTAACAAATTCCTTCTTATTTATTTTATTTTTAATTCTTATAGGAATTATTACTTTTTATATCCTAAAAAAGGATAAAGATACCAAGGGATCTGGAATACCAGTGATAATGGGTATGATGGATGGGGAATTTGAAGTTAATTCTAAAAAAACCATCATTAATAAATTTATAGCATCCTTTCTAACTATTGGTTCAGGTCTAACAGTAGGCAGGGAAGGCCCATCAGTTCAGCTTGGTGGCCTGGCTGGAGATATTGTGGCAGGCTTTGACCAAACTTTTGAGAGGAAATATTTTATAGGATCTGCGGCAGCAGCAGGTTTTGCAGTAGCCTTTAATGCTCCCGTAGCAGCAATAATCTTTGGGGTAGAAGAAGTCTTTAGAAAGCACGATGTAAAGACCTTCCTTACATCAGCTACAACTACAATAGCAGCGACAATCACATCAGGACTAATTTTTGGAGACTTCCCAAGCCTAATAGAGATACCGGTTTTTGATAATGTAAGCCAGGCAAGGCTTTGGATAATCCTTATCCTAGGCATAGTCACAGGCCTTTCTGGAGTCTTATTTAATAAGCTGGTAATAGGGGCAAAATCAGTTTACAAAAAAATTCCCCTTCCAGACCTTGTGAAATACCTGGCCCCATTTGTCATAACAGGCCTAGCCTTACTAGTAGATCCAAGGCTTTTTGGATCAGGAGAAGAATTAATATACCTACCAGCAGGTGGGGGCGAATCTTTGGCCACACTTATATATATGTATTTTGCAAAAATTCTCCTCTTAAGCCTTGCCTTTGGCATGGGCCTATCAGGAGGCTCCCTAGTTCCACTCCTAGCAATAGGGGCAATCCTTGGCAATATCTACGCCACAGCCCTCTTTGATATGGGTCTAATCCCGGCAGAAAGAATCTTTGCCATAAGTTTAATAGCCATGGCAGGCCACTTCTCAGCCATAGTAAGAACTCCAATTGCAGCCATAATCCTAATTGTGGAAATGACAGGCGGAGCCTTCTCAAACATCCTAGGCCTAGCCCTAGTATCCTTTATAGCCTACCTAGTAGCAGAAATATTTAAATCAAAACCATTCTACGAAGACCTCTATGAAAGGCTTCTAAAAACAGAAAAATCTTACTTTAAACATTAATTATTTGCAAACTACAAAATAAATGCCTATATATGTTTAATTAATCGGCTATCTAAATCTTGACAAGTGTTAAAAATATATAAAGATTATATTGACAAGGTGATATAAATGTTTTATAATTGATTAGTGGTACTGAAAATCATTATCACAATTATATATTTTGTACATTAATATGAATTAATATTTAACATGTTAAATAAATAATTAATAGAGGATATGGAGAATAAATGAATAATAAAAAAATTATTAAGGCGACATTAATTGCCGCCTTATCTATTTCATTCTTATTTAATGAGCCTTCCTTCGCAAGTGGCGAAGAAGAAAAACCGCTAGAGGCAAATAGCCAAAGCCTTGCTAGTGAAAATGAAGCAACTACAGAAAAAAAAGAAGAAGCAAAGAGTGAAGAATCTTTTGATAAAGAAAATGAACAAAAGAAAGAAGATGAAAACAAAGACAAAGCTCCTGCTTTAGAAACTTCCCTCAAAGAAGATAAGTCTGATGAAAAAGAAGGTAAATCAACAGAAGATACACATAAAGCTGACCTTAATAAGGATTCATCTATTGAAGAAAAGAAAGATGATAAGGCTGTAGATAATAAAGATGATAAGTCTGTAGGTAATAAAGATGATAAGTCTGTAGGTAATAAAGATGATAAGGATGTAGAAAAAAAAGATGATAAGGCTGTAGAAAAGAAAGATGATAAAGTTTTAGATAATAAAGATAAGGGTAGAGTCATCTACATAGCCGAATTTAAAGATAAAGAGGCTGCTGAAAGGGCAATGAAGGAAATATCAAAATTTTCTTCTACAAAAGTTTTGTATGCCTATAATACAATTTTCAATGGTTGTGCAATTGAAACAAAACAAGATAATCTTGATTTGATTAAACATATCGAAGGAATATCATCTGTAGACAGAGCTCAAAAAGTTGAGCCAATGATGAATCACGCAAGAGAAGAAATCGGTGTCAATGAAGCTATCGACTACCTAAAAGCCATTAACAAAGACATGGTAATGAAGTTTGACGGTAGGGGCATGGTAATTGCAAATATCGATACTGGAACTGATTATAGGCACAAGGCTATGAGAATTGACGATGAAGCTAAGCCTTATATGAAATATAAAAAAGAGGACATGAAGGGAACTGACAAGGACTTTTGGTTGAGTGATAAAATTCCTCATGCCTTTAACTATTATAATGGTGGCAAAATCACTGTCGAAAAATATGACGATGGTTCCGACTATCATGATCCACATGGTATGCATATAGCGGGAATCCTTGCTGGTAATGATACTGATAAGGATATAGCTAAGTATAATGGTATAGACGGAATAGCACCAAATGCTCAAATCTTTTCTTACAAGATGTACTCAGATTCAGGTGATGGCTTTGCTGGTGATGAAACAATGTTTCACGCTATCGAAGATGCAATCAAACATAAGGTTGATGTAGTATCTGTATCTTCTGGATTTACAGGAACAGGTCTTATTGGTGAGAAATATTGGCAAGCAATTAGGGCTTTAAGAAAGGCAGGTATTCCTATGGTAGTTGCTACTGGTAACTATGCAACATCTGCTTCAAGCTCATCATGGGACTTGGCTGTTAATAACCAACTAAAGATGACCGATACAGGAAATGTAACTAGAACTGCTGCCCACGAAGATGCCATAGCTGTTGCATCAGCTAAAAATCAAATAGTAGAGTTTGATAAGGTAAATATTGGTGGCGAAAGCTTCAAGTATAGAAATATCGGTACCTTCTTCGATAAAAATAAGATTATTAGTAATGAAGATGGAAGCAAAGCATCTGACAAAATGAAATTCGTTTATATAGGCAAGGGTCAAGATGAAGATCTAGTTGGGCTTAATCTTAAAGGCAAAATTGCTGTTATGGATAGAATATATACAAAGGATTTAAAATATGCCTTCAAAAGAGCTGCCGATAAGGGTGCTCGCGCAATCATGGTTGTAAACACTGTTAACTACTATAACAGGGATAACTGGACAGAGCTTCCAGCCATGGGCTACGAAGAAGATGAAGGAACAACTTGCCAAGTATTTTCAGTATCTGGTGATGATGGACTTAAAATTTGGAATATGATTGATCCAGCCAATAAAACTGAGGTTAAGAGAAACAAGAAAGAAGACTTCAAAGATAAGCTTGACCAATACTATCCAATTGATATGGAAAGCTTCAACAAAAACCGTCCAAAGCTTGGTGATGAGAAAGAGCTAGACTTTAACTTTGCTCCTGATACAGACAAGGAACTTTATAAAGAAGAAGTAATCGTGCCAGCAGCCTCTACATCATGGGGTCCAAGGGGTGACCTCCTACTAAAACCAGATGTATCAGCACCAGGAAAGAACATCAAATCAACTCTAAATGTAATTGATGGCAAATCAACTTATGGTTATATGTCAGGAACAAGTATGGCAACACCAGTGGTCGCAGCATCAACAGTATTGATTAGACCAAAACTAAAAGAGATGCTCGAAAAACCTGTCCTCAAAAACCTAGAAGGTGAGGATAAAATCGACTTAACTACTCTTACAAAGATTGCCCTACAAAACACAGCAAGACCTATGATGGATCCAACATCTTGGAAGGAAAAATCACTATATTATGCTTCGCCAAGACAACAAGGTGCAGGTCTAATTAACGTTGCTAATGCACTAAGAAGTGATGTTATAGCAAGCTTTAAAAATGTTGACTCCGAAGGTCTAGTAAACTCATATGGATCTATATCACTTAGAGAAATTAAGGGAGAAAAGAAATATTTCACAATCAAGTTGATTAATACATCAGATAGGCCTCTCACATTTAAGGCTTCATCATCTGCAATAACCACAGATTCCCTTACCGACAGGCTAAAACTTGATGAAACTTACAAGGATGAGAAATCATCAGATGGTAAACAAATTGTTCCAGAAATTCATCCAGCAAGTATTAAGGGTGCAAATATTAGCTTTGAACACGATGTATTTACAATTGCTCCAAACTCTTCATATGAATTGAAGGCTGTAATAAATGTAGGAGATGCAAAAGATAAAGACCAATTTGTAGAATCCTTCATTAGACTTGAATCTAAAGAAGAACTTGAGGCAATGTGTGGCAAGGAAAACAAGACAGTATTCCAACCATCTCTATCAATGCCACTTATGGGCTTTGCTGGAAATTGGAACAAGGAGCCAATCCTTGACAAGTGGGCTTGGGAAGAAGGCTCTAAATCAAAAACCATGGAAGGTTATGACGATGATGGTAAACCAAAAATACCTGGAACCTTGAACAAGGGTATAGGTGGAGAACATGACATCGATAAATTCAATCCAGCAGCCGTTATCCAAAACAGAAAAGATGGAAATACAAAATCACTTGATCAAGATCCTGATTTATTTGCACTAAATAACAACCACGGATTATATGATCCATCACAAAGCGAATCAAAAGTCGCAAGAATTTATCCACTTGATAATAAGGGACAACCACAAGAAGTTCAAATCGAAACAGGGCTAACACCTTCCCCACTCGTTCTAAGAAGTGCAAGAGAAGGCTTAATCTCAATTGTAAATACTGACAAAGAGGGCGAAGGACAAAAAGACCTCAAGGTTGTATCTAGAGAGCACTTCATCAGAGGAATCCTAAACTCAAAGAGAAACGATGCTAAGGGGATTAAGTCATCCAAGTTAAAAGTTTTGGGAGATTTGAAATGGGATGGCCTTATTTACAATCCTAGAGGAAGAGAAGAAGGCGCTAATGATGATAATAATAACCAAGACTTTGAAACAAAACTTAGGGGTCAATTTGAACCGATAGCTGAGGGTCAATACTTCTACAAGTTCAAATATAGATTAACTAAGGATTATTCATGGCAAGTTTCTTATATACCAGTAAAAATTGACAATACAGCTCCAAAGATTGTCGATGTTGATTTCTCTAATCCAGACAAAATCAAATTAATAGCAAAAGATACCTACCACAAGGCAAAAGATGAGTACAAAAATGAAACCTTGTTTGTAAGAGATCAAAAAGACCATCCAGAGAAATTTGAAGAAGTAGCCAACGAAGTATGGTATGCAGGTGCAGCTATAGTTGACGAATACGGTGATGTTGAAAGAAACCTCAATGTAAAATATGCTGGAGAAGGCGAAGGTAGACATAGAAAGCTTGATGATAAAGGAAATACTATCTACGAAATTAGCGGTGCAGGAGATTTAAGAGGAAAAATCATAGAAGTAATCGCCCTAGATGGTGCAAGCAACTTCACCAAAATCCATAGGATAAAATTTGATAAGCAAGCTGATGCAAACGGAATGATTTCTTATTACCTAGTAGATCCTGACCAAGATTCTTCTTCTTACAAAAAACTTGGAGAAATTTCTGAAGAAAAACTCAAAAATGCAAAGAGCTCAGAGGAAAATACCAATAATAATCAAGTTAAGGATGAAGACTCAAAACCAGCTGAAGAAAGTTCAGTTGAGGGAGAAGCTAGCCTTGAAATAAATAAAAATATTTCAACAATTAGAGACTTTGAAAATAAAGACCTAAAGAAACTAATTAAAAAGAAATATAAGGAAATATATGACTTTGTAAGTGGTGAAATGAAAACAGTAGAGTGTGATTACGAATATGATGAAAAAGGAAATATAAAAGCCTACGATGATGGAAGTGCTCTAGAATATGAAACTGAGGAACTTGATGATGTTAAATCAAAGCTTGGTGGAGTGTTAAGTCCATCAAAGGATGGCCATTTTGAAATTCTTGGAAAAGTAAATAATGTATCAAAAGATGCTAAGGCCTACTATGGTAATGACTATAAAATAATAGAAATCAAGGCAAGTAAATACGACCCACAAACAAAAACTCTAACATTTGACTTATTTGCAAACACAAATGATGTAGTCAATGGTCTATCCTTTACTGGAGATATGAATATTATCGTAAAAGATAAGGGTCAAACAAAAGCTAAAACTATAATAAGGATGCCAGAAAAAAAGGATGAAGCCGCGGAAGCTGCACCATATGCTTCAAGCTATGGAAATATTATCGAACTAGGTGAAGGTGAACTAACTAAACAAAAACCAAAAGATCCAAGCAAGATGGATACAAACAAGATGTTCTTCGATAAAGAAAAGGGTCAATATGTATTAAATGATAAAATGATTGTAAGAAAGGGATATGCCCTAAGAGTTACGACATTTAACCCAGGAAAAACTGATATGCTTGATGGTAATGGAGTTTATAGCATGGAAGATATAGAAAAAATCCAAAAGACTGCCCCTAACATCAAGGCTTTATCACAAAAAACAATCTACTGTGATAGTAGAAATGTTGAAGATGGTAGAAGCACTCAATCGGTTCTCATGTCAGCCTTGGACGGATTTAATATAGTTAGATATCAAGTCTTTACATTCAAAACTAATGACAAGGGAGAAGCTATAGATAAGGATGGAAATCTTGTAGATGATCCTTCTAAACTAGTTCTTCTTGGCAAAGATGGCAAGGAATACCTTGGAGATGATAAATCCAACGTAGAAGCCATCAAAGAAGATGGAGGAATGCTATTTATAGATGCAAAATCAGTAGATTTGACTATGGATAGAAACTATTTCAATCCAACAAAGGACAATAAAATCTATGTAAGAAAACCAGAATTCTATTTAAGAGGAAAAATAGGAGATAAGGGTGGTTTCAACTGGGAAATGAGAGTTAACGAGTCAGTTGTAGACAACTACCTAATTTACGGTGATTTACACATAGATAATACAAGAGACTTTAACATTAAGCTTGATGTAAAAGATGGGGATATCATGGACTGGGGAATGAAGGACTACAAGGCTAATGGATTCCCAGACAAGGTCAAAGATATGGATGGCAATGTATACCTACAAACTGGTTATAGTAAACTTAATGCCAAGGCTGTTGGAGTTCACTATCAATTCCTCTATGATACTGTAAAACCTGAAATCGAACAAAAGGATGATGGTAACACAGCTATTGAATATGAAAAAGATAAATTTATCAAATTCAATGTTACAGACAAGAGAGATGGCGATAAAGCTGGAGAAATCCAAGACAAACAAATCTTTGTAAATGGTATAGCATACGAGTCCTTAGATGATATAAAAGATATAAAGGAAAATACGCTAACAATCAAGTTTGTTGTAAAAGACTTTGCAAACAATACTAGGGTAAAGGAATTTAGCTTTGACAAAGAAAGTGGCACATTAACTCCTATAGATCCAGAAAAAGTCAAGATTACAATAGATAATAAGGAAAATGAACTTGTAAAGGGAGAGGATTTCCAATTACCAGAATACAAGGGAGAAGTTCCAGAAGGTAAAGGCTTCAAGGGTTGGAAAGTCAAAGATAAAGACGGAAAAGAAGAAATTAAAGCACAAGGTGCCTTCTTATTTGCTATGGCAGATCTAAGTGTTCAACCAGACTTCTACGATCTTCCTAAAGAAGTTAAAGAAGAAAATAAACAAACTTTTGATGAAACAAAGAAAAAAGATGAGGATTATTCAAAGATTTGGAATATAACTTGCCCAAGTGATACAGAAAATCCTTCAGAAGACCCTTCTGTAATTCCTTCAGAAGATCCTTCTGAAATTCCTTCAGAAGATCATTCTGTAATTCCTTCAGATAATCCTTCTGAAATTCCTTCTGAAAATCCACAAATTCCAGAAATAAATCTAGCTCATAAGAGTGAAAATTCAAAAGATAATCAAGGATTAGTAGTGGAGGCAAGCTTAGAAACTAAAGAGCTTAAAGGAGATCCTTCAAAAGACAATACCTTAGTTCAAAATGCTAAGGAAGATAAGGATAAAGAAGAAGCAAAGGAAAATAAGAGCCAAAGAAGTGAAGAAAAATCACAAGAAAAGAATGAGAAAGCTCCAAAAAGCACAAATGTTAAAACAGGAGTAGAGAGCCTATCATCAGTAGTGATGGGATTATTTGCAGCAAGCCTTGCCTTATTCAAGACTAAAAAAAGAAAATAAAAAGACCTAATATAAACTAAGTAAATATTAGATCTGATACCAGAGTTAGCATAAAGCTTGCTCTGGTATTTTTTTGTCTTAGAATTTTTAGATTGGAAAATCATCTCTAGGATTTTAATAAAATCACAAGCATAAAGATTTTCAAATTAAAAGCCCTCAATAAAGTTGAGTACTTTAAGTTCTATTTTTTGTTATCCATATCAGCTTTGATGGCCTTAGCAAGGGCTTCAATTTCTTCTACTTGTTCCATCTTCACACCAGAATTGATTTTAACATCTTATCCTACATAGTCAAGCTTAGTTTGAGATAGGATTTCCTTTGAAATCTCGAGACTTCTTCCGCCCCAAGACCAGTTGTTTAGGAAAGAAACAGTTTTATTGCTAAAGCCTGTTCCAACAAGTTCTCTTAGGAAGGCATCTATCTTTTAGTAAAGACCAGAGTTGTAGTTGATTGGTGCAAATACTGAGTGAAAGAATCTGTGGCAGTGGCTATTTTGATAAGAAACATAAAAAGCAGCCAGATCATAAATCTTGATATTTTCAACCCCTAACTCAGCTAGCTTTGTTACAAGAATGTCGGCTACTTCTTCGGTATCTCCATACATTAATGCGTAAACTATAACGACACCTTTTTTTCGCTGTGAAGGTTGACCACTTGTTATACTTATCAATTATGAAATTGATAGGTTGTTCGTCCTTATAAACAGGACCATGGAGAGGAAGAATGGCAAGGTCGTTGATGTTCATGAAGGCATTTTGTACCATTTTCCGAACTTACCAACTATATTGATTTAATATCTTATAGCTTGATATAGCCAATCAACCTTGTGGATAACATTCTTAGCATCTGCATGACCTTCAATTACATTAAAGGCACCAAAAGCATCTGCTGAGAAGAGAAGACCTTCAGTTGTTTCGTAAGTCATCATAACTTCTGGCCAGTGAACCATTGGAGTGAAAACAAATTTGAGATTTCTCTTACCGATATTTACTTCATCTCCATCTTTTACTTCCACATATCTATCCTTTAATTCATCATTGTAGAATTGTTCATAGAACTTGAAGGTCGTGGCATTGCCAACAAACTTAGCATTTGGGCATTCTTTTAAACAAAAATCAATATTTCTACAGTGGCCTGGCTCCATGTGCTCAACAATTAAATAATCTAAGTCTTCTCCGTTATGAGCTGCCTTAACATTTTCTATATATCTTCTAGTAAAGGCTGCATCTACTGAATCACACAAAACGTTCTTTTCGTCTTTATTAAGGTAAGAGTTGTAGGAAACACCATTTGTCAATTCGAACATATTTTCGAATCGGTCAATCTTTCTGTCGTTAACTCCAACTCAATAGATATTATCTAATATTTCTACTATATTGTGTATCTTATCTTCTTTGAAACTCCTTTTATTTGTTTTGTTACATTGTTAACTATACTAGATATTTAGTAAAATTTAATTATATATTAATGATTATTATTATCGGTAATAATCTAAAAAAATTAAATATATATTTTGACAAGAAATTATGGTAGAAATAATTTATATTGGCATAAATAAGGTAAAAATAATTGCAAAAACTTTCCAAACATTCAGGTTTAGTTGATAAAGATGGGGATGTTATTAATTTAAAGCAAACGCTTATGAGTGATGCGATTTCAACAGCTGCTAGTGCCTTGGTAGGGAAATCAACCGTAACAACAGTTGTAGAATCATAAGCTGGTATAGCAGAGGGTTGAAGGACAGGACTTACATCGCTTACAACAGCGGCCCTATTTTTGTTCTCTTTAATCTTCGTTCCACTAATTGCGATAATTCCAGCCCAAGTTACAGCTCCAGCTCTAATTTTTGTTGGCGTATTGATGTTATCAGGTGTTAAGGATATAGACTTTGATGATTTGACAAATGCCCTTCCAGCTATTTGTACTATCGTCTTTATGCCTTTTACTTATTCCATAGCAAATGGTATAGCCCTCGGTCTGATAACTTTCTGTATAGTAAAAGCATGCACAGGTCAAAGCTAGGAAATACAACTACTAACCCTAATTATAGCTCTAACTTTTGTCTTTAGATATGCCTTTATAACCTAGGATAGGAGAATAAATGACAAATTTTGTTTTAATTGGGGAGATTTTTTATTTTTATTTTGATAATACTTGTTATTTTATAAAAAACTTGTATTTCCTAGAGAAATCAGATGAAAAGTGTAGAATATAAGCCAGGAGATTATATGAAGAAGAATTATTCTAATTTTTTATGGGCCCTTGCCTTTATTTTACTATTTGTTTTTCTCTATAAGAATGATAGGCTTACTCAAGAAAAGATTGCTTATTATCAAGAGGAAAATATGAGAAAATTTTATTCTAGCAAGAGAATCGATATGGCAAGGGAAGAGGAAATAAATAATATTGTAAAGAAGGCTGATGAAGGAAGACTTCTGGCTTTTCTTAAAAATAAAATAAAAGAAGAATCCGCGGCAGAAGCAACAGCTGGAGTCAATCATGTAAAGGATCTTCAGAAAAAGTATCCCCAAGTCAAGGGTAGGATTATTGTCGATGGTACCTCAATAGATTTCCCTGTTGTTCAGGGGGAAGATAATGAATTTTACCTCGACCACGATTATGATGGGTCTTATTATATAAACGGGGGAGTTTTTATCGACCACGTCCACCAGGGAGATTTTTCTGATCAAAATACAGTAATTTATGGTCATAATGTAAGGATTGGCTATATTTTCCATGATTTGGATAAGTTTAGGGATAAGAATTTTATAAAAAAGCACTCGGAGATAATTATTGACACTCCAGTGGCCAGGAGGACCTTTGAGGTGGTTTGTGCCATGGATGTGAATGTGGATGCAGATTATAGGTTTAACTATTACGATGATGATGAGTTTGAAGACTATCTTAAACTTATTAGAAAAAATAATATCCTTGAAAATAGGCCTCTGCCAAAAAAAGATGATAAGCTAATAACTTTGTCGACCTGTTCAGATATCAAAGATAGGTACGCAATTGTGGCTGTGGAGAAAAAAGAAGCCTATGTGAATAAAAAGAATTTTAATTATTGGCAAGGTGTCCATTTGCTTGCAAAGATACCAGGTCAAGATATTTCTATTTATTAAAACTTGTTAAAAATCTTCCTGAATTTGGGAAGATTTTTTGTGCCTATTTTCTTTGATTTTTTATCCATTTATCATATATTAGTATAAATTAAAAAGATTGGAAATTTTATGGATCATTATTTAACAAATGAGTCGCCATCTAAGGCAATTAGCAAGTTTGCCCTGCCAATGGCGGTGGGCTCTCTTTTTCAACAAATTTATACCTTAGTCGATTCGGCTGTGGTTGGCAAATATGTAGGTGAGGCCGCACTTGCATCAATTGGGGCGAGCTTTGCTCTCACTACGATTTTTATATGTATAGGAATTGGTGGAGGTGCTGGGGCATCTGTCCTTATAGCTAGATATTTTGGAGCCAAGGATTATAAGAGGATGAAGACTGCGATTTTCACTTCGATTATAGGGTTTTTAGTCCTTGCCCTTGGCCTTTCGGCCTTTGGTTTGTTTTTTGCAAAAAACCTCATGGCTTTACTTAGGACACCTGATGAAATTCTCGATATGGCTGTTCTCTACTTAAATATTTATTTTTATGGTCTGCCATTTTTATTTATGTATAATATCATCTCAGCCCTTTATCAGGCTTTGGGAGAATCTAAGATTCCTCTATATTTTTTGATTTTCTCTTCGATTTTGAATGTAAGCTTGGATGTATATTTTGTAAGAGATTTGGGATTTGGACTGGCTGGAGCAGCCTACGCAACTCTCCTTGCCCAGGGTTTGTCTGCTGTCCTATCCTTTGGGGTTTTTATAAGAAGGCTTAGTAAAATTAAGACAGAAAAGACAAAGATTTTTGATAAAAAAGAGCTAGGCCGCATTTCTTACCTAGCCATCCCATCTATTATCCAGCAATCAACCATCACAATTGGTCAACTTTTAGTCCAATCTGTGGTAAATTCCTTTGGGGTAGGTATGCTGGCAGGATTTTCTGCAGCCATTAGGGTAGAAAGCCTCATTATTGTACCGATAACTAGTCTTGGCAATGCCATATCTTCTTACACTTCTCAAAATGTGGGGGCAAAAAAGCTTGCAAGATTAGAAAAAGGCCTTAGGGCATCCATAGCCATGGTTGGGATTTATTCTGTCGTGATTTTAATATGTTTGAAATTTAATTCAGCAAATATAATCGCTTATTTCATGAACGAATCATCATCAAACTTAGCTAAAGATACAGGCGTGGCCTACCTAGACTTTATTGGATATTTCTTTCTTCTTGTAGGATCTAAACACTGCGTGGACGGCATTCTAAGAGGAGTTGGAGATGTAAAGGTTTTTACCCTAGCTAATATAGTCAACCTGACCATAAGGGTAAGCTTATCGATGGCCCTAGCCCATAAAATCGGTATAGCCATGGTCTGGTATGCAGTACCTCTTGGTTGGCTAGCTAATCTTGTGATTTCTACTAGTTATTATTTAAAGATAAAGAAGCAAAATTATAGCTTGGATTCTAATGGGTGAACAGAGAACAATTGTAAATAGTCATAAATATTTGAATTTTAATTATCAATTATTTACAATGGTATTAATATGAATTTTAAGGGACTTGTAAAATTTAAATTTGCTCCGGGAAATAAATTAACGGAGAAATATTTATAATTTTGCAAGCCCCTTTTTATTAGGGGAGAAATTTATGATTAAAAATGGGAAAAATTATAATCCAATAAGTAAAAAAGAATCTATAATACAGGGAGATAAGTATAGGATTTCAATTCTCACTTCTAGACTAATTAGGCTAGAATATAGCGAGGATGGAATTTTTGAAGATAGGATGACCAAAGGGATTATAAATAGGGATTTTCCTCCTGTAAATTTCAAGGTTTATGATAGGAAAGATTGGCTAAAAATTGTTACTGATCATGTAACTATTTTATATGATAAAAAACCATTTTCTACCTATGGTCTAAGCGTAGAGCTTAGGGGCAAGGTCAACCATCCATATTATTGCATTTGGCATTATGGAGACAAGATAGAAAACCTAGGCGGAACAGCAAGAACTCTTGATTTTGCAGAATCAAAGGTAGAATTAGGAGATGTATCCTTTCTAGATATGGTATAAGTGTGATAGATGACTCATCATCACCAATAATAAGCGATGATGGTTGGACTTATGATAGAAATAATGATAATCAAGACCTATATGTCTTTGCTTATAAAGATAAGTATTTAGATGCCCTAGATGATTTTTATAAGCTTTCTGGAAGTCAACCACTTTTACCAAGGTATGCTCTGGGTAATTGGTGGTCCAGATTTTATAATTACTCTAAAGAAGACTACCTAGACTTGGTGGATAAGTTTGAAAAGTTTAAGGCACCTTTTTCTGTTATGGTACTAGATATGCTTTGGCATACTACAGGAATTGATGAAAAATACGGAAGCGACTGGACGGGTTATACATGGAATTATGACCTCTTGGGTGAACCACTAAACTTATTTTCAAGTCTTCATAATAACAATTACAAGCTAACTTTAAACCTACATCCATCATCAGGAATTAGGCCAAGTGAAGATTTTTATGAAGATATGGCAAAGGAGCTTGGTTATGATTATGAAAATGAAGAGACTATAGATTTTTCCTATAAAGATAGGGCCTATGCTGATTGCCTAAATAAGTATTTTTATAAGCCTTTTGAAGAAAAGGGAGTAGATTTCTGGTGGATGGATTGGCAACAAAGCCCAAGAAAGCTTGATGAAAACAAAGATGCCTTGTGGGTTATAAACCGTACTAGATTTTTAGATATGGAAAAATCTGGCAAGAGAGCTCTCACATTTTCAAGGTTTGCAGGTCTTGGGTCTCAAAGATATCCTATAGGATTTTCTGGTGATACATCTATAAATTGGGATACATTAGATTTTCAACCATATTTCACAGCCACATCTTCAAATATTGGCTTTGGATGGTGGTCTCATGATATAGGTGGTCATATGAAAGGAGCAACTGAACCAGAGCTTATGCTAAGGTGGCTACAATTTGGAGTTTTTTCTCCTATAAGTAGGCTTCATAGCTCAAATACACCTTTTGTATCCAAGGAGCCATGGTCTTTTGATGAAAAATATTCAAAACTTATGGTCGACTACCTACAAATCCGCCATAAACTTATTCCCTATATCCATACCATGAATTATAAGGCTAGCGAAGAAAATATCCCTTTAATAAGGCCAATCTATTACTATTATCCAAATGATGAAAGAGCTTATGCGAACAAAAACCAATACTATTTTGGTGAGAGTCTTTTAGTCACATCGATGACTAAAAAAATAGATTCTAGGCTCCAAATGGCTGAATTTAAGGCGTTTTTGCCAGATGATGGTTATTATGATTTGCAGACTGGCCTTTTCTACGCTGGTCAAACAATGATTGAAATCTATAGACCAATTGATAAAATGGGCTTATTCATCAAAAAAGGTGGGATTATTCCATTAGCTGACCTAGATAAAGATTACACAAACTCTATAGAAAACCCAAAGGCCTTAAAAATTTTAATAGGCGCTGGTAAAGATGGAATATTTAATTTGATTGAAGATAGCGAAGAAAACTTAGAAGCTAAATCTATAACTCAGATTTGCTATGAAGATAAGAGGACTATAAGGCTAGATCAATCTAAAACTAAAATAGATATCATTTCGACTAAGAGAGATTGGACTTTTGAAATTTATGGAATAAAAGTAAATGAATTTGAAATAGTAGCTAATAAAGATAATAGGTTTGAGGGCAAGATTTCTTATAATCAAGAAAAAAATATAAGCCAAATAATCATTGAAGAAATCCCAAGCAATGAAGATATTGAAATTTTAATTAAATCATATGAAGAAATAGACCAAAAAACAAATAAGCTTGAACTTATCTTATCAAGAATAAATAGCTCAAGAATTGAAACTTTAAAGAAGGAAAGTATTTTTGATATAGTTAAAAATGCACAAAGTATTTCTAATCTTGTATCAGCCCTGATGGCCTTTGATATAGAAGAAAAAGTCAAAAAAGCTATATTTGAAATAATTTTTGCAAACGAAGAGTTTTAAATAATAAAGGTGATGAATTAGAAGAGATTCTATTCATCACCTTTTATATCTTTTATAATAATAGTTTTATATTTGTTTTAAAAAGTAATTAAGTTAACTACTATTTCATATGAGAAAGTTAAGGTAAGCTTGTAAAAATAACAAACTATCCCAAGCTTAAAATTTAAATACTTAGATTAATTCTTTAACTTTTTCTAAAGCAGCATCAAAGTTTACTTCGTGAGTTACTTCTGGAACATATTCTACATATGCTACCTTACCATCTTTATCGATTATTATGATACCTCTTGTAAGAAGCTTAAGCTCATCGATTAAGAAGCCATATTTTTCACCAAATTCTCTATTCTTATAGTCTGAAACTGTGATTGTATTGCCTATTTCATAAGCGTCGCAGAATCTTTTTTGAGAAAATGGTAGGTCTACTGTTATATTCACTATAGCCACATCATCAGAAAGATCGCTTGCTTCTTTATTAAATCTTTGAGCTTGGAAGGCACAAACGCTAGTATCAAGTGATGGAGCAGCTGAAATTATAACTACCTTTCCCTTTAGTTCATCAAGATTAAAATCAGAAAGGTCAGCCTTTGTAGCTGTAAAGTTAACAGCTTCATCGCCAACTTTTACTTCTTTTCCAACAAGTGTAACCTTATCTCCTGCAAATGTAATATCCATAATTAATTTCCTCCTAATAATTTATATTGACCTATAAGCAAGGTATAAACTATGCTTAAGTCAAGTTTTAGATAATATATCTTACATTCTAATTATACCCAAAATATTTTTATTTTTATAAATTTATTAAAAATTTTTTGATAATTTTAATAGAAAATAGATGAGCTAAATAAAGATTGGGAAAAAATGTTTCCATATATGTTTTTTTATAGAAAATTTATATAGATATAAGCAAATTACTTGACAATGAGTAAGTAAGCGTGTAAGATAGTTAAGGATTGGCAGGATTTGCCAATTTATTAGATTTTAAAAGAAAAGGAGGTGCATTATGCCAACAATTAATCAACTTGTTAGAAAAGGTAGAAAGAGCGAGAAATCAAAATCAGATACTCCAGCTTTAGGTTACAACTTCAATACTCTTAAGAGTAGAATGACTCCTAACCAATCACCACAAAAACGTGGGGTTTGTACATCAGTTAGAACAGTAACACCTAAAAAGCCTAACTCAGCTTTAAGAAAAATTGCCAGAGTAAGACTTACAAACGGAGCTGAAGTACTTTCTTACATTCCAGGAATTGGACACAACCTTCAAGAACACAGTGTTGTACTAATCAGAGGTGGTAGGGTAAAAGACCTTCCAGGTGTTAGATACCACATCATCAGAGGTACACTTGATACAGCAGGTGTTGACGGAAGAAAACAAGGTAGATCTAAATACGGAGCAAAAAGAGGCTAGTAATTAGTTAAGGTAAGTGCATAATGTGCCTATTAATATAAAGGTATGTCACGCACTTTACGATTAAGATCGAGTACTCAAGATATTACACATAATTGGTAAAGGAGGGAAGAAAAGTGTCAAGAAAAGGACATATACCAAAAAGAGAGGTAATGCCTGATGCCAAGTATAACGACAGAGTTGTAACAAAACTTATCAACAATGTTATGCTAGATGGTAAAAAAGGCCTTGCTACAAAAATAGTTTATGAAGCTTTTGATAAAGTTGAAGAAACTACTGGAACAAACGCTTTAGAAGTGTTCCAACAAGCTATGGAAAATATAATGCCTACTCTAGAAGTTAAGGCAAGAAGAATCGGTGGTGCAAACTACCAAGTACCAATGGAAGTTAGACCAGAAAGAAGACAAACACTAGCCCTAAGATGGTTAGTAAATTTCTCTCGTGCTAGAGGCGAAAGAACAATGGTTGAAAGACTTTCTAAAGAAATTATCGATGCATCAAACAATGCGGGTGCCGCAGTTAAGAGAAAAGAAGAGATGCATAGGGCAGCAGAAGCTAATAAGGCTTTCGCGCACTTTAGATATTAGTTAGGGGGATAGATGCCTAGACAGGTTGCACTTAAAGATACCAGAAATATAGGAATTATGGCCCACATAGATGCAGGTAAAACTACTTGTACAGAAAGAATCCTATACTACACTGGTAAAATTTATAAAATCGGAGATACCCACGATGGAACAGCAGTAATGGATTCCATGGAACAAGAAAAAGAACGTGGTATCACAATAGGATCTGCTGCAACAACAGCATTTTGGAAAAACCATAGAATTAATATTATCGATACACCAGGCCACGTTGACTTTACTGTAGAGGTTGAAAGATCACTAAGAGTACTAGACTCAGCAGTAGCCCTATTCGATGCTAAAAGTGGTGTAGAACCACAATCTGAAACTGTATGGAGACAAGCTGACAAGTACAACATCCCAAGAATTTGTTTCATTAACAAAATGGATGCTACAGGTGCAGACTTCTTCATGGCAGTAGATACAATAAAAGATAAACTAAAAGCAAATGCAGTTCCATTAGAAATTCCTATAGGAAGCGAACAATCTTTTGAAGGTGCTGTAGACCTTGTAACTATGCAAGCAGTCACATATTCATCTGAAGACCTTGGAGCTCATCCAAAATATTCTGAAATCCCAGCTGAATTAAAAGATCAAGCTGAAGAATACAGAAACAACCTTCTTGAAGAATTATCAGAAGTTGATGATACAATCATGATGAAATACCTAGAAGGTGAAGAAGTAACTGAAGATGAAATCAAATCAGCCATCAGAAAAGCAACTATAGCACAAAAAATATTCCCATGTCTACTAGGTTCAGCCTACAAAAACAAGGGAGTACAACCACTACTAGATGCAATTATAGACTACATGCCAAGCCCAGTAGACGTTCCATCAATCGAAGGTGTTGATCCTAAAGATCCAGAAAAAGTTCTAGAAAGACACCCAGGAGATGATGAACCTACAGCTGCTCTTGCATTTAAGGTAGTAACAGATCCATACGTAGGTAAATTAATCTATGTTAGAATCTACTCAGGTACAATAGAATCTGGCTCATATATCTACAACGCAACAAAAGGCAAGAGAGAAAGAGTTGGACGTATCATGCAAATGCACTCTAATAAGCAAGAAGAAATCGAAAAAGGTTATGCTGGCGATATCGTAGCTCTATTAGGTCTAAAAGATACAACAACAGGGGACTCCCTATGTGACCAAGATAATCAAATTATCCTAGAACAAATGGAATTCCCAGACCCAGTAATCTCAGTAGCTATAGAACCAAAGACAAGAGCATCTCAAGATAAGATGATCATCGGTCTTCAAAAACTTGCAGAAGAAGATCCAACCTTCCAAACAAAATCAGATGAAGAAACCGGACAAACAATCATCTCAGGTATGGGTGAGCTTCACCTTGAAATCATCGTAGACAGACTTCTAAGAGAATTCAAAGTAGAAGCAAACATCGGTAACCCACAAGTAGCTTACAGAGAATCAATTACTAAAGAAGCAGAAGCTCAAGGTAAGTTTGTAAGACAATCAGGTGGTTCTGGACAATACGGTGATGTTATGCTTAGAGTTGAACCAGGTGAAGAAGGATCAGGAATCACATTCGAATCTAAAATCGTCGGTGGTGCAGTTCCAAAAGAATACATCAGACCAGTTGAAGAAGGTGTTAGAGAAGCTGCAGCAGCAGGTGTACTTGGCGGTTACCCAATGGTAGACGTTCATGTAACCCTATTTGACGGATCTTACCACGAAGTCGACTCATCAGAAGTAGCCTTCCACGTAGCAGGATCAATCGGATTTAAGAATGCAGTACAAAAAGCAGGCCCAGTCCTACTAGAACCAATCGAAAAAGTTGAAATTACTACTCCAGACGAGTATCTTGGAGATGTAATGGGTGATGTATCATCAAGAAGAGGAAAGATAGACGGCATGAATCCAAAAGACGGAATCCACGTACTAGATGCCTTCATCCCACTATCAGAAATGTTCGGATATGCTACAGACCTAAGAAGTAAGACCCAAGGTAGAGCAACCTACTCAATGGGCTTTGACCACTATGCTGAAGTTCCAGCATCAGTAAGAGATGAAGTAATTAATAAATAATTAATATAGGAGAGAAAAATGAGTAAACAAACATTTGAAAGAAGCAAACCACATATTAATATTGGTACAATCGGCCACGTAGACCACGGTAAAACAACAACAACAGCAGCAATCACCCAAGCCCTAAACAAAAAATACGGTACAGGTGAATACATCGATTATGAACACATCGATAAGGCTCCAGAAGAAAGAGAACGTGGAATCACAATCAACACATCAGTAGTAGAATATGAAACAGAAAAAAGACACTACGCACACATCGACG
>NZ_JBGMEF010000025.1:0-1546 GCF_046365475.1 Anaerococcus kampingae | reverse complement strand
GTGAGGAGAGAGCGTACCCTCTCCTCATCCTTAGAAAGGAGGTGATCCAGCCGCACCTTCCGATACGGCTACCTTGTTACGACTTCACCCCAGTTACTGACCCTACCTTCGACTGCTGCGTCCAAAAGGTTCGCTCACAGGCTTCGGGTATTGCCAACTTCCATGGTGTGACGGGCGGTGTGTACAAGACCCGGGAACGCATTCACCGCGGCATTCTGATCCACGATTACTAGCAACTCCAACTTCATGCACTCGAGTTGCAGAGTGCAATCCGAACTGGGACAGGCTTTTTGAGATTTGCTTGACATCGCTGTCTTGCTGCTCTGTGTACCTGCCATTGTAGCACGTGTGTAGCCCAAGTCATAAAGGGCATGATGATTTGACGTCATCCCCACCTTCCTCCGGTTTGTCACCGGCAGTATCGTTAGAGTCCCCAACTTAATGATGGTAACTAACAATAGGGGTTGCGCTCGTTATGGGACTTAACCCAACATCTCACGACACGAGCTGACGACAACCATGCACCACCTGTATTACAGTCTTCCGAAGAAGTAAGGAACTATCTCTAGCTCCCGCCGTAATATGTCAAGACTTGGTAAGGTTCTTCGCGTTGCGTCGAATTAAACCACATGCTCCGCTGCTTGTGCGGGTCCCCGTCAATTCCTTTGAGTTTCACACTTGCGTGCGTACTCCCCAGGCGGAGTGTTTAATGCGTTAGCTGCGGCACCCAGATTTACTCCAGACACCTAACACTCATCGTTTACGGCGTGGACTACCAGGGTATCTAATCCTGTTTGCTACCCACGCTTTCGTACCTCAGCGTCAGGTTATGGCCAGAAAGTCGCCTTCGCCACCGGTATTCCTCCTAATATCTGCGCATTTCACCGCTACACTAGGAATTCCACTTTCCCTTCCATACCTCAAGATGAGCAGTTTTAAAAGCTTACTATAGTTGAGCTATAGGATTTCACTTCTAACTTGCTTACCCGCCTACGTACCCTTTACGCCCAATGATTCCGGACAACGCTCGGACCTTACGTATTACCGCGGCTGCTGGCACGTAATTAGCCGGTCCTTATTCGTATAGTACTGTCATTTTCTTCCTATACAAAAGATTTTTACAACCCGAAGGCCTTCTAAATCACGCGGCGTCGCTGCATCAGGGTTTCCCCCATTGTGCAAAATTCCCCACTGCTGCCTCCCGTAGGAGTCTGGGCCGTGTCTCAGTCCCAATGTGGCCGTACACTCTCTCAAGCCGGCTACTGATCGTTGCCTTGGTGAGCCATTATCTCACCAACTAGCTAATCAGACGCAAGTCCATCTTAGAGCGATAAATCTTTGACCAGGCTACCATGCGATAGCTTGGTATCATTGGGTATTATTCTCCGTTTCCAGAGGCTATCCCCATCTCTAAGGCAGGTTACTCACGCGTTACTCACCCGTCCGCCACTAATCCACTTACTTTCACTCCGAAGAGATCAATTAAGTTTCATCGTTCGACTTGCATGTGTTATGCACGCCGCCAGCGTTAATCCTGAGCCAGGAT
>NZ_JBGMEF010000024.1:0-1611 GCF_046365475.1 Anaerococcus kampingae | reverse complement strand
CCCAAGGGACCTTCCGCATGGTCCCTTGTATCATATAACCATAGTCATTCTATGGAAAAAACAATGGAATACTATACATTAAACATAGTGTTGTGGAATGTGTATGAGGTCCCTATAGCTTTGACTATTGCGACGAGACTACAACCACATAACTATGTTTTTTTGTTAATTAGTTAGATATCGCTAGACGATTTATTGTACAAGGATACGAGGCATAACTTATGTGGACGCACAACAATAATTTTTAAGGAGTTTTCTATGATCTATTTGGGTATTGATGTTTCTAAGTTTAAGCATAACTGCTATCTTGCTGATGAGAATAACTTTGATAAGGGGTGTCATTTTGAAATTAAGAATTCTAAAGATGGTTTTGAGTATTTGCTTAGAAAACTTTCTGATTTTGGTAAGGATAAAATTAGAATAGGATTAGAGTCCACCGGTCACTATCATCTTAATCTTTCAAGATTTCTACTAGATTTGAATTTTAACATTCATTTCTTTAACCCTTATCAAACTAGTCTTTACAGAAAGGCTGATAGTTTTAGAAATACAAAAACCGATAAGGTTGATGCTTTCTTCATTGCAAAGCTTCTAAGAGCTACTGACTCTAATCCTACTCATAATGAATTGTATCATAATTACGAACTTAAGTCACTAACTAGATACAAATCTTCTTTAAAAAATGACAGGATTAAGCTTAAAAATGCTATTGTTGGATACATAGATTTAATATTTCCTGAATTAGCTAAAGTCTGTAAGGATGTATTCTGTAAATACACCTTAGAAGTATTAAAAGAATATCCATCAGCAGATAAGATAGCTAAGGCTAACCTCACTAGAATAACTAACCTAATTAAAAAGGCTTCTAATGGCAATCATTCTAAGGAGAGAGCCATAGAAATTAGGGAGGCTGCAAGGAAGTCTATAGGTATTAATTCACCCGCTGTATCTTTTAGATTAGTTCAAGATATCAAAGCCTTAGAATTTCTAATAGAACAAATTGATGAAGTTAATGAGCAAATCAAACTACTTTTGAATGAAATGGATAATCCAATAATGACTATGCCTGGCGTAGGTATTGAGATAGGACCTAGTCTAATAGCTGAGATAGGAAACATAGATAAGTTTGAGAGCCCAAGCAAACTCTTAGCCTATGCAGGACTTGATCCATCAATTAACCAATCAGGAACAATGAATTCATCCTACAGTAGTATGAGTAAAAGAGGAAGTTCATATTTAAGGGATGCTCTATTCCTAGCAGCCTTTCTCATATGCCAAAATGATGAAACGTTTAGACTCTATTACGAGAAAAAGAAAAGCGAAGGCAAACATCATTATGTAGCCTTAACCCATGTGGCTAGGAAATTGACCAGAGTAATATTTCATCTTCTAAAGACTAATCAAAAATTTATAAGTCAAAAAAATTAATGATTTAAAAAATATTATACAATTTTTAAGCTGTCAAAAGTGATAGCTTATTTGTCATGCCCAAATTTCGTTATTCAACCTAACGGAAGTCTATTAGCGTTGAATAATTTAGGATTTTATTCAAATTATTATGTATTTTAATTTATTAATTTTTACTTGACTTCCGATAGTTAGTCTCATCGG